>JABDJW010000256.1 GCA_013002375.1 Acidimicrobiales bacterium
GGCGTACCCGGGGTTTCGAGGCTCTCGGCCAGCGTGAAGGCGCTGCCGAAGTCGGCCTCGCCCCCGGGGTTGGGAACCCGGTCCAGGCTCTCGGCGAACTCGACGGCATCGGGGCTCGCGGTCAGCAATACGCGGGGGCGGGGCCCGGCGACGATGATCGAGGCCAGGCCGTTCTCGGGTAACTCGGCCCGCAGGTCCTCGGCGATGCGCTTGGCTTGGGCCAACCGGGTGGCATCGAGATTGTCGGGCAGGATGTCGTCGGTGCCGTCGGCGGCCGCCATCGAGCCCGAGGTGTCGAGCATGAACACGGTGTGATCGGCGAGGGGAACCGGTGCGACCCAGGCCGGTCGAGCGACGGCCAGCGCCAGCAACGCCACGGCCAGTAGTTGCAGCAACAGCAACACCGAGGGCTTGAGCTTCTGCCACGGCGCGGCCGACGACACCGGCGCGGCGTGGTCGCGCCAGAGGTAGGTCGAGCTGACCTCGATCTCCTCGCGGCGGGGCTTGAGGATGTGGAGCAGCAGGACCGGAATGGCCAGCAGGCCGAGCAGAAGCCCCAAGGGGTTGATGAACGTCACGTCAGCGGAGCACCCCCTCGTTGCGCCAGTTGGTCAGCAAGAGGTCGCCGACGTCGTCGGTGTCGAGCACCCGGACGTAGCCGGCGTTGCTCTGCCGGCACCGCAGGGCGACCGATTCGAGCCAGTCGTCGACACCCTGGCGGAACGCATCGAGCGTTTCGGGAGCCATGCTGACGGTGATGCGCTCGCCCGTCTCGCGGTCGACGACCTCGACGTCGCCGATGATGTCGGGGGCGATGTCCTCGGCGTCGAGCACGTGCACCACCACGGTGGAATCGCCCCGGGTCGGGAGCCGGGAGATGCTGGCTTCCCACTCGTCGGTCAGGAGGTCACTGATGACAACGGTGAGCCCGGGTGGGCCCTTGCGGCCCAGGAGGTGGCGAGCGGCGGCCGCGAACTGGGTCTCGCCGCCCGACGGCAGCCCGGCCAAATAATCGAAGAGGGCGTGGGAGGCGTGGCGGCCGGTGAAGCGGGGTGGCGCTTGGTCGAGGGGGAAGGTGTGCACGGTGACCACATCCCGGCGAGTGAGGGCCACGAACCCGAGCGCCGCGGCGACCCGCTTGGCCTGGAGCATCTTCGGGCCGTTGCCCATCGACGCCGAGGTGTCCAGCAGGATCCGCAGGGTGAGATCGTCCTCGGCTTCGAACAGTTTCAGCAGCAGAACGTCGAGACGGGCGTAGAGGTTGTAGTCGATGCGGCGAAAATCGTCGCCGGGCGTGTACTCGCGGTAGTCGGCGAAATCGAGCGACGAGCCGTAGCGGGTCGATCGGTGTTCGCCGGTGAACTGGCCGGCCAGCCGTCGATTGGTCGACAGCTGTAGCTGTTCGAGACGGGCCAGCAGGGCCGGTTCGAGGAGCGGCCCCGCGGCGTCCGAACTCATGGCGAGCCGCGAAGTCCAGCGTCGGGTTCGGGTATGGCGGTCAGGAGCGCGGCCACGATGGCGTCGGCCGACATGCCATCGGCTGTGGCCTCATAGCCCAGCACCATTCGGTGGCGAAGCGCGGGCACGGCCATTGCTCGGATATCGCTCATGCTGACATTGGGGCGTCCGTTGATCAGCGCGGTGGCCTTGGCGGCCAGGATGATGGCCTGTGCGCCACGCGGGCTGGCCCCGAATCGCACGTATTTGCGGACCGGCTCGGGCGCAGTCTCGTGGGTCGGGTGGGTGCCGGCCACCAGATCGACGGCATGGCGAACGAGGTGATCGGCGACCGGTACCTGCCGGGTGAGCGCGATCATGCGGGTGAGGGTGGCGCCGTCGGCCTGCACCGACAGATCGACCTCGGTCGTGCCGGTCGTTCGCTCGACGATGGCGACGAGATCCTCGGCCGGCGGGAACGGTACCAGCGCCTTCAGCATGAAGCGGTCGAGCTGGGCCTCCGGCAGCAGATAGGTACCTTCCATCTCCAGCGGGTTCTGGGTGGCCATGACCAGAAACGGTCGCGGCAGCGGGCGGGTCTCGCCGGCCACGGTGACGGCGCGCTCCTGCATGGCCTCGAGCATGGCCGACTGCGTCTTGGGCGTGGCCCGGTTGACCTCGTCGGCCAGAACCAGGTTGCCGAACACCGGCCCGGGTCGGAATTGAAACTCGCGGTGACCGGCGTCGCCCTCGTGCAGCACCTGGGTGCCGAGCACGTCGGCCGGCATGAGATCGGGGGTGAACTGAATGCGGCTGAACTCCAAGTCGACGATGTCGCTCAACGTCTTCAACAGCTGCGTCTTGCCCAAGCCGGGTACGCCTTCGAGCAACACGTGGCCTTCGCACAACATCGCGGTGAGCACGACCCGTACGAGGTCGGTCTGGCCCACGATGACCTTGCCGATCTCGGCTTCGATCGCGGCGGCAATACGGGCGTACTCCCCAGCCGAGAGAGCATCAGCCGGGGGCGAACCCGTGGCCATCGCACCTGAACCATTCCCCGGTTCGGCCGCCGACGCGGGCGGCGGTGGTGGCGGGGGTGGGGGAGTGTTGGAATCGGTCATGGTGTTGCGGTCGCTTCCTGTTCTCTGCTCGGCATGGTGCCGCTAGTTGTTTCCGGCCAGACCATCGAAGTAGTCCCGAACGGTTTGCCGCTGCGAGGCCGGGATCTCCGAGCCGTCGAGCGCCTCATTGGCTTGATCTTGATAGCGGGGCAGCGCCTCGGAGAGAGGGACCCGCGAGCCGCCCGCCCCGGTGGGGCCGTTGCCCTGCCCGACAACGGTGCTCTCGCCGCCGGTGTTTTGACCGGTGGTGTTCTGCTCTTCGCCCTCCGTGAAATCGGGCCATTCGAAGATCTGGGCGTTGGGGTCGGCTTCGACGTTGCTGTTGCCCTGCCCGTTGGGCGTTGCGACGCCGCCGCGTCCCCCTTCGCCGGGGTTCTGACTCTGGTTGCCGCCGACCTGTCCCTGACCGCCGGCCCCGCCCTCGCCCTGGCCTTGGCCCTCGCCCTGGCCCTCGCCTTGGCCCTCGCCCTCGCCCTCGCCTTGGCCCTGGCCTTGTCCCTGGCCCTGGCCTTGTCCCTCGCCCTGGCCTTGGCCTTCGCCCTGACCTTCGCCTTGGCCTTGACCCTGGCCCTCACCTTGCTGGCCGTTGGCCAGGTTCTCGCTCACGTTGCCCACCACGTTGGAGGCTCGGGCCGCGTCGCCCTGGGCGGCGGCTGCAGCTCGGCCTTCTCGTTGGGCGCCGGCGGCCTCGCCGAGCGCAGCCTGGGCGGTAGCGGCGTCGCCGTTGCGCAGTGCTTCGGCGGCTTGGCGGAGAGCGGCCGCAGCCTCGGGGTTGCCGACCGCCTGGTCGTCGGCCAGCTGATCGAGGCGGTCGGCCAGGGCCTCCTGATCCTCGGGTGTGAGGTTCTCGAGCTCGTCGCCGGTTTGTTCGAGTTGGTCCGCGGCGTCGCCACCGGCCGCGCCGGGCAGCGGCTCGGATTCGAGCTGGCGGTCGAGCCCGGACGCCGCCGCCTTCTGGGACAGGAACTCCGGGGTTATGCCGGCATCGATCTCGGCCTCGGCTTCGGCCAGATCGGCCAGCGCTTCTTCGATCGAGTCGGCTTCCTCCAGATCCTGGAGAAGCTGCTCGAGTTCGCTGATGAGCTCCTCCTCGGCCGGGGAGGTCGCCGGTTCGGCCTGCAGTTCCTCGATCAGTTCCTCGATCTGTTCCGCTTCTTCAGCGATGCGCTGTTGATCCGACGCCCGCTGGGCCCGGACGTCGTCCTGTGGGTTGGGCCACAGACCCAGCCCGATGGTGAGCGCGGCGACCAGGGCCACGCCGGCCCATCGTTTGCCGCCGGCGGTGACCGGCAGGGGAACGGCGTCAGCCGACCGGGCTCCGCCGGCCACCGCTTCGGCCCGGGAGTGGATCTCGGGCCCGAAGGGTCGTTGGTCGGGCGGGACCTGGAGCGCGGTCGTGAGCACATCGTCGGTTTCGAGGCCGCGATCGGCCGCTCGGGCCGACAAGGCACTGGGAATCTTGACGCCGAAGGCCACCGCCACGATGGCGAGCAGGCTCACGACGACCAGGCCGATGGCGGCCGGCTCGGGCCAACCCCACGGCTTCAGCCATCCGATCAGGACCAGGGCCAGCGCGGTGAGCGCGACCAGCGGCGCGATGAGCGTCGCCGTCGCGATCGTCCAGGCCACCCGCAAGCGACGGGCAACCGTCGAGAGAAAGCCGTCGACCGAAGCCGAGACCGTCGATGACCGTTTCGGTGATGTTAGCTGGCGAGGCGGCGAGGCCATAGCCGTATCCTTCCGTACTGTTACCGTTCTGATTTGTTGGGTGCCCGCAGTCGACGAACGGCGAGCACCGTCAAGATCGCAATGAGGGTCGAGCTGACGACGAGCGAGCGTGACCACAACGATTGATTGCGGCTCGTGTTGCCGAACGAGGGTCGAGTGTCGATGCCGTCGATGCGATCGGAAAGCGGGCCGTCGGAGCGATAGGCGGGATTCTCGACCACGTCGGCGACGGCCACCGCGGGGTTGATGTAGAGCAGTTCGATCGGTGCGTCGCCGCTGTCGCTCAACACGTCGCGGATGACGAGGTAGCCCGCCGCGGTGCCGAGCAGCAGGAACAGCACCACGCCGTAGCTGGCCACGGTGGCACTCTGGACCCGCTTGAAGTACGACGACATCGACGCGCAGAGCAAACCGACGAGGATGGCGACGACGAAGATCGATGCCATCGCGGCCACGACATCGCTGATCCGTATGCCGCCGAGCAGGTAGGCCATGCCCAATACCGGCATGGTCGAGATCAGCAGCAGGAACACGAAGGCCAGCGCCGACGACACCTTGCCGAGCAGGATCGAGTGGGGGCGCAGCATCGAGACCTGGAGGGGCACGAGGGTCTGCCGCTCGCGCTCGCCGCAGATCGCGCCGGCGGTGAGACCCGGCACCAGAAACAGCACGAGCAGCAGCATCAAGACGATGACCCACTCGAACACCTTGCGACCGACGATCGCCGCGGAGTCGGCGCCGCTGTCGCGGGCCGTTTCGTACGTGAAGAACAGCGCGAGGCCGATGATCGCGAGATAGAGGGTGACGATGGTCGGCGCCCGCCAGCTCCGGACCCGCTCCTTCAGCTCCCGGGCCAGGACCGGATTCACGGTGATGGTGTTCACTGCACGATCCCTTCGGTGAGTTGGAGGAAGATGTCCTCGAGGCCGCCGCTCGATTGACGGAACTCGACCACCGGTCGGCCCTCGTCGACGACCAATCGTTGCAGGAGCTCCCGTTGCTCCTCGTCACCCGCCACCGCGAATTTCTCGGTGGTTCCATCGGCGAAGCGGACGTCGATGGTCCGGTTCGAGCCGAGCTGCACCCGGATGCTGGCCGGGGTGCCGGCCGCGAGTAGTCGCCCGGCTTCGAGGATGCCGATGTCGGTGCAGATCGCCTCGAGCTCGGACAAGATGTGGGAGCTGATCACGATGGTCTTGCCCATGGCCTTGAGTTCGGCCAGCAGCTCGCGGAGTTCGATGCGAGCCCGGG
This sequence comes from Acidimicrobiales bacterium, assembly GCA_013002375.1. Taxonomy (GTDB): domain Bacteria; phylum Actinomycetota; class Acidimicrobiia; order Acidimicrobiales; family SHLQ01; genus JABDJW01. The sequence continues at coordinate 5,541 of JABDJW010000256.1, forward strand.
GGTCGAGCCCGCTCGCCGGTTCGTCGAGGATCAGCAACTTCGGATCGTGCACCAGTGCCCGAGCCAGGCTGAGGCGCTGTTTCATGCCGCGCGACAGCGAGTTCACCATCGACTCGCGCTTCGGGCCGAGGTCGACGAGCTCGAGCAGACCGTCGACCAATCCCTTCCACTGCTTGCGGGGGATGCGGTAGCTGTGGGCGAAGAACTCCAGGTACTCGTCGACCCGCAGGTTGTCGTACACGCCGAGTACGTCGGGCATGTAGCCCACCAGTTTGCGGACGTCGCGGGGGTGGGCGACGGGATCGAGACCGTGGACCCGGGCCTGGCCGGCCGTTGGCTTCAGCAGCGTGGCCCAGACCGAGAACGTCGTCGACTTGCCCGCGCCGTTGGGGCCGATCAGGCCGAACACCGCACCCTGCTCGATCCGCAGGGTGAGGTTCTGGAGCGCGAAGAGCGAGCCGTAGCGCTTGGTGAGCCCCACCACCTCGGCTGCAGCCAGCGGAAGGTCCGGCGGGGGTGCGCCGAGCAGGGGCTGGGCGGTGAGTACCGGCGGCGCGGCCAGATCGGTGGGCCCGTGC
>JABDJW010000267.1 GCA_013002375.1 Acidimicrobiales bacterium
GGCCCGAGGCGCTCGACCGGCTGACCTTCGCGCGACTCCTGGCGCCGTCGCTCGGCGTGGACCCGTCGCAACTCCACGGCGGCGAAACCGATCCCGGCGCAATCCGACCTCGCCACGTCGTGCTCGATTCGCGCCGAGCCATCGCGGCCGGCGTGGTGGTACGCGCCGTGCGCGACGTCGTCGGGTTGGAGCCGTAGCGGCGCGGACGGCTAGCTCGACGGAAGAACCGTGAAGACGATGCGGCGGTTGCGGGCTCGGCCCTCCGCCGTTTCGTTGGTCGCGATCGGATTCTCGTCGCCGTATCCCTCGGGGGCGAGCCGGTTGGCCGGAACGCCGACGCCGACCAGGTAGTTCACGACCGCATCGGCGCGCTGCTGGCTGAGGGCGCGGTTCTCGGCCGGGATGCCCTGATTGTCGGTGTGGCCTTCCACCTCGACCGAAGGTCCGGGATACATCAACAGGAGTTCGGCGACCTTGTCGAGCGTGGCTCGTTCGCCGGGGCGAATCTCGGACCGCTTCGAGTCGAACCCGATCGGTTCGGTGGCAAAGAGCTCACTGAGCGCGAGCTGCAGCGGCATGGAGTCGGTATCGAGTTCGGAAACGACCTCGTAGCCCGGAACGGCGTCGAGAAACGCTTTGATCGCATCGGTTTCACCCGACGGACCGAGCACCGCGCCGCTCAGCGTGATCGTGCCGCCGGCCGCGCTCACCGTGGGGTCGACGACCAGTTGATTGTCGACCGCGCCGCCGCCCAGGTCCTGGGCCTGCACACCGATCGCCGCCTTGGTCGCGTCGTCGGGAACCCGACCGGAGATCAGGGTCGTGTCGTCGAGCGCGACGGCCACGAGGCTGGGCGCGAGTTGTGGCGGCGCCTCGGTGCTCGACGTCGGCGGTGCCGTCGGATCGATGCCGATCGGTCCTTCGACCGCCTTGGCGGCGGCGGTGGTCGCGGTGACGGTGTCGGGTTCGTCGTCGGATTTGGCGATGATCGCGATCAACGAGATCAGCGCGACCAGGATCGACAACCCACCGAGAAGGAGGAGGCCGTACGGCCGTTCGTGATGTTCGGCAGTCATGAGAAGTGCTGCGAGGTTACCGCCGAAGCCGGCCTAGCAGACAGCTCTGACGTAGGGATAGGGGTTCACCGCGTTGCCGTACCCACCCGGGTGGTATTCGAAGTGCAGGTGAGGTGTCGTGGCATTGCCGGTTGCGCCAACGTAGCCAATCACGGTGCCCGCTGACACGTCGCCACTGGCCCCGTACCGGGAAAGGTGGGTGCCGAAGTAGTAGTCGCCATTCGGCGCATAGAGGTGGAACGACTCGCCACCGATCGAGTTCCCCCGATGTTCGACCCGACCGGCGACCGGGGCCACGACCGGTACTCCCTCGGCGGCGAGCATGTCGACCCCTTTGTGGCGGCGACCCCCCGAACGCGGCGCCCCCCAGGTGTCGCTGAAGCTCACCGGCCCGGCGACCGGGCAGACGATGCCACCCGCCGGCGGCGCCGGTGGTGGAGGAGGAGGAGGAGGCGGCGGCGGCTCGGGGGCCGGCGCCGGACTGGGCGAGCTCGGCTGGGCCGTGGGGGGTGAGCTCGGCTGGGCCGTCGGGGGTGAGCTCGGCTGGGCCGTCGGGGGCGGGCTCGGACTGGGTAGGGCTGTCGTGGTCGTCGAGGCGGATTCGATCGCCACCTTCACCTGCCTCAAGCGGGCTTCTTCGGCCAATCGGATGCGCTCTTGTTCCTCCAGGGAGGCCACGATCGCGAGGTAACGATCGAGCTCGACGGCGACGGAATCCAGATTCTCGTAGACCTCGGCCTGCGCCGCGCCGAGCTTTGCGACGGTCTCGCGCTGCAGGGCCTCGCGCTCGGCCAGTTCGGATTTCGTGGTCTCCAGGTCGGCGGCCGCCTGGCGGTAGTCCTCCACGATCTCGGTATTCGAGCCGGTCACGAAATCCGACAGAAAGTCGACGCGGGCCGCCGCGTTCAGGTCGTCGCGCTCGAGCGATTGGCCGAAGCTGCCCGTGCCGGTGTACGCATCGAGCGCAAACGAGCGCAGTTCACCCCGCAGGGCCGAGATTCCCGATTCGGCCACGACCAGGTCGTCGGCCAGCAACTCGACCTCGAGCTCGATCTGGCCGAGCAGACTTTCGGCCTCGTGAAATTCCGCGGTCGCCGCATCGGCCTGGGCCTGAAGTTGCTCGACCCGTTCTTCCAGGGCCGCCAGGTCGCGCCGCGCCTGGTCCAGATCGCTCTGGGCGCCGGCGGTACCGGTCACGCCCAGGAGGGCCACCACGAGCAGCGCCAGCACGAACTTCGCCGCGGGGAGTGAAGTCGCACGCATCGGGCGCCACCCTATCCGCGCGGCCGCGATTGTTACATTCGGATGAAGGACGCTCTATTCGGCCGGCAAGGGCTCGCGATCGGTTTCGTCCGCTATGTCGCCGACGAGCTCTTCGAGCACGTCCTCCAGCGTCACGATGCCGACGGTTCGCCCCACCGAATTCGTTGCGGTATCGACGACGACGGCAAAGTGCAGCCGTCCCCGCCGCATCAGCACCAGCAGGTCCTCGAGCGGCGTGTCGAGCTGCACCTTGAGCATCCGGCGAATCATCTCGAGTGGGGGTGGCCGGTCGCGATCCTCGGCCGGCAACCGGAGCAGGTCTTTGGCGTGGTAGTAGCCGAGCACGTCGTCGACGCTCTGACCGACCACCGGGATCCTGGTGTGGCCCGACGCATAGATCAGGTGCTCGATGTCGGCCACCGGCATCGACCTCGGCGCCGAGACGATCTCGGCGCGCGGGATCATGATTCGCTGCGCGGTGAGCGAGTGAAAATCGAGTGCACCGGTGAGCAAGGTGTGGTCGAAGTCCTCGATCAGGCCTTCCTGGCGAGCATGGTTGACCAGGAGCACGAATTCCTCTGCCGTGTGCGCGGACGAGATCTCGTCGGTGGGCTCGATGCCGAACAGCTTGACCAGGCCGAGCGCCATCGCATTCAGCAGCCAAATCCCGACCCCGAACACGGTGCAGAACACGCGGTGGGCCGGTGCGAGCCAGACCAGGGCTCGCTCCGGTTGGGCGATGGACAGGTTCTTCGGCACCATCTCCCCCACCAACATGTGCAGGAACGACACGATGGCCAACGCGATGGTCAACGCCACGGTATGGACCGCGCCCGCGGGCAGGCCGGCCGATTCGAGCGGCCCCTCGATGAGGTGCGCAACCGCCGGCTCGGCCAGCAGGCCGAGGATCAGCGAGGCGATCGCGATCCCCAGCAGCGCTCCACCCAACTGGGCCTGGAGG
>JABDJW010000275.1 GCA_013002375.1 Acidimicrobiales bacterium
CTTCTACTCGACCGGCTCCGACTCCGATCAGCTGATCGCCTTCTGGGATCTGGCGCAGGCTGATGCCGGTGATTTCAAGACCGACATCAGCCGTGACCTGGGGCTCGACCCCCTCGTCAACCACCTCGCCTTCAGCGCCTCCGATCTCGACGACATCGAGCGCCGCAAGCAGCGCTGGCTCGACCATGGCCACACCGTGCTCGAGATCGACCACGGTTGGATCACGTCGATCTACACCGAGGATCCGGACAGGATTGCGGTTGAGTTCGCGGTGTTGACCAAGCCGTTCAGCGAAGCCGATCGCATCGAGGCGCTCGCTCTCCTGCAGGCCGAACACCCCACCGCTCGCCTGGACAAACCCAAGGCCGCGCTCCACCGGCCCGACGGCACCACCACGCCGATCCCGGTCTAGCCCGCTCCCGAACTGGTTGGAGAATTCGACACTATTGGCCGAAATCTCCAACCAGTTCGGGAAAAGGGGGCGGGTGTCGGGGAGAAGGGGCGATGCGCGGCCGCTCAGGCGTCAGTCGAACGCTTTGGTGTTCGAGGAGAATTGCCGGATCATGGCCTGGGTCGCCGGTTCGGTTTCGGGGTTGGCCGGCCCGCCCGGCGCTCCGGCCATGCCACCGTCAACCGAATAGGGCGAGCCGGTGATGAAGCTGGCCGCATCGCTCAACAGGAACGAAACCAGCGCGGCGACCTCGGACGGATCGCCGGCCCGGCCCAGCTGATTGCTGGTGCCGAAGGCCTCCTGGGTGTGGCCGCTGGTGAACACCGCGCCGGTGATCGGCGTGTCGATGATGCCCGGGTTCACCGTGTTCACCCGCACGTCGTGCTGGGCCAGTTCGGCAGCGGCCGCCTTCACCAAGCCCATGACGCCGTGCTTCGACGCGAAGTAGCTGGCCATGTTCCGGCCGCCCCGCAAGCCGGCGATCGATGCGGTCGCAACGATCGCGCCGCCTCCGGCCTCGATGATGGCCGGGGCGGTGGCTCGCAGGCCGAGATACACGCCGGTCAGGTTGATGTCGATCACCCGCTGCCAGATGTCGATCTCGTCGCCCAGGATCGTGTCGAAGCGGGCGACGCCGGCGTTCAGGTAGGCCTGGTGTAGTCCGCCGAACGCACCGACCGCAGCGGCCACCGCGGCGTCGTTGCCTTCCACCGTCGACACGTCGCACTCCACGTGGGTGGCCCGACCGCCGGCGCCGGTGATTTGTTCGGCAACATCCCCGGCCGCGCCGCCGTCGAGATCGGCGACACACACCGCTGCGCCCTGGTCGGCCATCATCAGCGCGGTGGCCCGGCCCAGCCCGGACGCGCCGCCGGTGATCAACACCGTCTTGCCCTCATGGTCGAACAAACTGCTCACGGCAACTCCTGATCGTCGTGGAGTCATCTTGGGTCACTTGCGATATGGGTTACGAATCAGCCCGTAACGGCGGGCCGATCCGTATCATCGAGTCCGCCATGACCCGCCATCTCTCCATCGTTCCCGATCTCGACGAACCGGCCCTCACGGTGCTCGACGGCGGGATGGGCAAGCTGCTGCACCGCATGGGGGCACCGTTCCGGCAACCCGAGTGGTCGGCGCTGACCCTGATGGAAGCACCCGATCAGGTGCTCGATGCCCATCGGGCGTTCGTTCGGGCCGGCGCCCAGGTCCTCACCACCAGCACCTACGCCGTCGTGCCGTACCACCTCGGGGTCGATCGATTCTGGGAGCACGGCACCCAACTGGCCGACCTCGCCGCCCAACTGGCCCGCCAGGCCGCCGATGAAGCGCCCCACCCGGTGCGGGTGGTCGGCAGTCTGCCGCCCCTGTTCGGCTCCTACGAGCCGGACCGGTTCCAGCCCCAGGCGGCACCGGCGATCTATCAGCTCCTGGTCGATGCCCAGCGCAACTACGTCGATGGCTGGTTGGGGGAGACCGTCAGCTCGATCGCCGAGGCCCAGGCCGTCGTCGCCGCGGCCGGTGAGACCGAGCTCGACCTCTGGCTGTCGTATTGCCTGCACAACGATCCGCCCGAGTCCGGACCGACCATCGTGTCCGGTGAGACCGTGGCGGCTGCGGCCGCGGCGGTGGCCGACGACGTGGCGGCGATCCTCTTCAACTGCTGCCGAGTCGAGGTCGTCGCCGCCGCCCTGCTCGAGCTGCGCCAGGGGCTGAAGGCCGAGCATGACCACATTCGGATCGGCGCCTACGCCAACGCCTTCGAGGACGAGCACGACGAGAGCTACGCGGCCAATGAGGTCATCCTTCGGCACCGGGCTGATCTCACCCCCGCGAACTATGCCGAGGTCGGTCGATCGTGGGTCGAGGCCGGCGCGACCATCGTCGGAGGTTGTTGCGGCATCCACCCCGAGCACATCGAGGCCCTCGCCGACGCCCTCGGCTAGTCGATGTCGCGGGTGCTCAGGCGCCAGCTGGCAAAGGCCACGCCCCCGATGGCGATCAGCACGGGCAACAGGTACTGCGCCCACGTGGCTCGGCCGTCGAGGGGCAGGTCGATGCCGCTGCCGTCGGCCAGCAGTGACAGGAGGTAGCTGGCCACGGCGATCCGGCCGAACCCGTCGGTGAGGCTGGCCAGGGCGCCCTCCCACAACAAGATGTAGAGGAAGCCGATCCACATCGGCCGGCTGAACTGGGCGGAGAGCCCGACGAACAGTCCGGCGTAGGCGGCCGTGCCGAGTAGAGCGGCGACCAAGGTCGAGCTCACCAGACCGCCATCGCCGTTCACCGCGGCCATCAGCAGCAGCGGCAGCACGGCCACCAGCAGGAGCACGGTGCTCGTCGCGGCCCATGCCGCGGTGGCGATGTGCCAGCGGGGGATGGGTTTCATCCACAGGTAGACCATCAGCTTGTCTTCGATGAGGTTGCCCAGGAGACTGGTGGCCACCATGACCGCAATGACGGGCAGCACGATACGGAACCCGTAGTTGGCCACCCAGTCGGTCACCGCGTCGAGGGGCCGGTCGGCGGTGTTGTTGATCACCAAGGCCAGCAGGACGCCGAGCACACCGAGCAAACCGAGGCCGATCAGGCGGAGCACCTTGTACTGGCTGCCCATCATGATGCGATAGAGCGTGCTGATCGAGGTGAGCGGCGCCGGGTGCATGGCCGCGCTGCCGGGGGTTTGCGAAGGTGCGGTCATCGGCCACCGACCAGGTACTTGAAGACGCTTTCGAGGCTCTCGTCGAGCGAGCGCACCTCGAACAGGTTGGCGTCGATGTCGCGGGCCAAGGGGGCGATCGCTCGGGAGAAGGCGCGCACGTCGTTGGTGTCGAGCACCACCGATGCGGTGTCGACCAACTCGACGGCCGAGATGAAGCCCTGGGCCAAAAGGGCGCCGGCCAGGGCGCGGGGCTCGTCGGTTTCGATCTGCAGTCGACGGGGGCGATCGTCCATGAGATCGCGGATGCCGTGGAAGTCACCCTGGGCCGCGAGCCGGCCCTGGGCGATGACCAGGATGTTCGAGCCGAAGCGTTCGACCTCCTCGAGCACATGGCTCGACACGATCACGCAGCGGCCCTCGTCGCCCATGCGGTGAAAGAGCTCGACCATGTGGATGCGTTGCCGCGGGTCGAGGCCGCTGAGCGGTTCGTCGAGCAGGATCACCGACGGGCCGTGCACGGTGGCCTGGGCCAGCTTGACCCGCTGCCGCATGCCCTTGGAGTACGTCGGCAGCTTGCGGGGATCGGTGGGGTCGAGTTCGACGACCTGCAGCACTTGGGCGGCCGCTTGCTCCGGGTCGGCCACGCCGTGGAGGCGGGCGCTCATCGTCACGAATTCCAGAGCGGTCAGGTGTTCGAAGACCTGTTCCTGCTGGGGGGCGATGCCGATGTGGCGCATGACCGACGGATCGGTCTTGGGGTTTCGGCCCAGCACCTGGACCGAACCCGACGAGGGCGCGGCCAGGCCGCACAGCATGCGAAGCATGGTCGACTTGCCGGCGCCGTTGGGTCCGAGCAGGGCGGTGACGCCGGGCCCGATCGAAAAGGAGACATCGCTGACGGCCACCAGATCGCCGAACCACTTCGACACACTGTCGACCTCGATGAGGGTCCGGTCCTGCGGCGGTGGTGCTGGAGGGGAGGTGCTCATCGGTCGACCTCGATGGTCTGGTACCGCCACCAGGTGAAGGCCAGGCCGGCCAGGCCGAACGCCATCGTGGCCAGGATCACCAGCGGGTCGGACAGGTCGTTCAACCCCGCCCCGCCACCACCGTCCTCGCCGAACAGACGGGTGCTGGCTGCGAACGGCAAACTGCCGAAGTTCAGGAGGCCGAGGCCGGTCCAGCTGTCGGTCGATTCCACGATGGCTTGTACCGCGACGGTCGAGATCAACAGCGTCATCAAGATCGCGCCAGTCGCGAATGACCGCCGAGGCGTCAACGTGGCGATCGCCAAGCTCAGACCGGCGAAGAACACGCCGGTCATGATGCCCGAGCCGATGATCTGCACCAGAAGCTTGAAGAACTCGCCGAAACTCGGCCCGGTGCCGGCAATGGTGTTGGCCAGCAGCAAGAAGAGTTGCGGCAGCATGGTCATCGACAGCAGCACCACCACCACGCTCGCCGCCTTGGCGATGACATAGGTCGTGCGATCGAGCGGCGAGGCCAGGTACAGCGCCAGCATGCCCGAGCGGCGATCGCCGGTGAGTACATCGGGGGCCACGATGCTGGCGAAGAACAGCACCGCGAACCCGATCTGGCCGAAGTACTCGGCATAGGTCGGCAACAGGGCATCTTCGATCACATCGGCGGGGATGATGATCGCCAGGCCGACGAAGATCAGCGCGGGCACGAAAGCGATCAGCAGGGCGATCACCGGGATCACCTTGTGCCGGGCCTGGCGTTTGAGACCGAACACCCGACGGGCGGCGTGCACCCCCAGGCTCCACATCGCCCAGCCGACACCGGCCCGCTGGCCCTCGAAGGCCCGATAGCCGAGATCGTTGATCTGGGCCTGTCGCATCGTCATGACGCACCGCCATCAGGCGCGGGTGGGGCCGGCGCCGAAGGAGGTGGAGGTGGTGGCGGCGGCGGCAGGCTGCCAGGCGAGGGAGCCTGCGGCTGAGCGCCGGGCGGGGGAGCCTGCGGCTGAGCGCCGAGCGGGGGAGCCTGGGGCTGAGCGCCCAGCGGGGGAGACAGCGGTCGGGCGCCGGGCGGTGGGGGAGGTGGCGCCATGGTGGCCACCGGGCCGGGCGTCGGGCTGTTGGCATCGAGGAAGACGTCTTGGAGGTTGCGGCGTTGGGGCTCGAGGTGGCGGATGCCCAGGCCGGAATCAGCAACGGCGTCGCGCACCAGGCGGGGGAGATCGCCTTCGCCGGTGATCGCGAATCGTCGCCCATCGGGGGTGATCGTGCAGCCCTGGTTGGTGAGCTTCTGGAGCAGTAGGTCGCGTTGCTCGCCCCGGTCGTCGACTTCGATCACCAGGCCGGTGACCTCGCCCCGCAGGTCGGCCAAGGCGGCCGATCGGGTCACGACGCCGCCGGCGAGGATCACGACGTGGTCGCAGATGCGTTCGACCTCTTCGAGGAGATGCGATGACAGCACGATGTCGATGCCGAACTCGGTGCCGATCCGGCGGATGAGCTCGAGCATCAGGTCGCGCTGGACGGGATCGAGGCCGTCGGTCGGTTCGTCCAGCAGCACCAGGTCGGGATCGTGGGCGATGGCGGCGGCCAGTTTCACCCGCTGACGTTGACCGGTTGACATGGTGCCGATCGGGCGGAAGCGTTCCTCGCCCAGGCCGACCTGCCAGAGCGCATCGCTCGCTCGCTCGGTGCTGGCTCGGCGGGGCAGACCGTGGAGTTGGGCCAGGTGGCGAACCAGGTCGGCGGCCTGCACATCGTCGGGCAGGTGATGGTGCTCGGGCGAGTATCCGATGCGGGCGCGGATTTCGGGGCCGGCGGTTTTCGGGTCGGCGCCCAGGACGTGCATCGTGCCGCCGTCCCGGGGCTGGAGCCCCAGCACGAGGCCCATCAGCGTGGTCTTGCCGGACCCGTTCGAGCCGAGCAAGCCGGTGATGCCCCTGTTCACGCTGGCGCTCACATTGCTCAGCACGAGGTTGGTGCCGAACCGCTTCACCACGCCTTGGCAGTCGAGTATGCCGTCGGACACGCCGGTGGCCGCCGGGTTCGGAGGAGCAAGGGTCACCTGCAACACAGTAGCGGCGGGCCGGCGAACGAGGTGCTCATGATCTGCTGTCGAGCTGAGCGCTTCGAACGGTTCACCTTTTCTCGTCTGCGGTCGGAGCGGTACTCTGCGTGGTCGTATCGCCGCGCCGTCCCCGCCGGGTGCGCTGACGTCGATGAACCGACGGTGACCGGGCCAGTGAACGAGTGCAGCCAGTGAACGAGTGCAGCCAGTGAACGAGTGGAGAAGGTGGAGATGGTCCGTCATCTCCTAGGAGTGCTGGCCTTCGCGGCGACCTTCGGGCTTCTGGCCCATGCCGTTCGTCGACTCCGGTTGACGCTGCTGCCCGGTTGGGTCGGCCCACCCGGCGCGCTGGTCGACCTCGTGACGATCGCCGCGACGGTCGTCGCGGTGACCCAAGTGCTCGGCGTGGTGGGGATCTACCGCTGGTGGGCGGTCGTACCCGCCTTCGGTCTGGTGGCCGTCCTGGCCGAAGGGCTCGCGT
>JABDJW010000405.1 GCA_013002375.1 Acidimicrobiales bacterium
GCTCCTCGATCACCGCTTGTTCCTCGGCCGTGGGTTCGAACGGCGCCAGGAAATGCTGCACGGTGACCGACGACCACTGGTCGGGGCCGGGTAGCAGCTGGGAGATCATCTGGAGTCTCGTGTCGCCAGGCTGCTCGGAATCGTGGCTCGGCCGGTCGATGACGAATCCGGCGATCGAGACGTGCGGGAAGATGGTCCACACGCCGCTGGTCAGCTGCTTCTGCGACCATTCGGCTTCGGGGATGTCGGCCAGGGCCGCCATGCGGTGGTCGGGCTGGACCGATCGCTGGTGCGGCCCCCACGCATCGAACACCGCTTTGTTGCTGTAGTCGGGGCCGAATGTGGCCTTGTGCAGAATCGGCAGGTGGTAGAGGTCGAGGTAACCGTCGTAGGCCACCTTCCAGTTCGGGCCGTCGACCTGTTGTCGGCCGACCAGGTGTTGATCGGCCAGCCCGAGGTGCTCGAACACCGCGTCGTACCCACAGAGCGCAGCATCGAGATCGATCGTGTGGCGCTGACCATCGTGGCGCGGGGTCAGCGACCCGAAGATCAAGCCGGCCCGTTCGCCCACCGGGAGGGGAGTGAGGCCGTGGCAGCTGGTATCGACCGGGCCGAAGTCCTCGCGATCGAGGATGCCGACGAGCGTTCCCTGTTGGTCGTAGCTCCAGGCGTGATACGGGCAGGTGAACCGCCGGGCCGAGCCCGAGCCGGGTTCCATGAGCACCGCACCGCGGTGGCTGCACATGTTCACGAACGAACGCAGCTCGCCGTCGGCGCCGCGCGACAACAGGATGGGTACGCCCGCGATTTCGAGGGCTCGGTACGAACCCGGTTCGGCCAGTTCACACGAGGGTCCGAGCAACAACGGCACCCGCTTGAAGATGCGGTCGATCTCGAGCTGCCAGCGATCCGGGTCGGTGTAGTTGCCGACCGGAACCTCCCGCACGCCATCGGCCAGCGGTTGGGTGCCGGCCTGGGCATGGGCCATCGTGCGGCGGGCCAGCTGCACCAGCAGCTCCCTACTCATCGCCGTGTCCTCAGGCGCGGGGTCCTAGTCATGGGCCTCGGCGACGCGGTGGTTGGCCACTTGGGGGCCGGCCACCCAGCCGCACAGTTGGGGGTCGCACTCCCGCAGTTCGCCGGCGACCCACGAACCGTCGGGTCGGAACAGGCCCTGCTTGTCGCCTTGGGTGACCAACACGTTGCCGTGGCCGTCGCGCTCGTGCAGCGCCCCGGTGAATGGATGTTTGATGCCCTTCACGTCAGCCGCCTCCCCTCGATCCGCCCTTCACCCACTGATCGAGCTTGTCGTGCAGCCAGCGGATCTTCGATTCCTGATAGTTGCCCAGCGTCATGCCGGGTTTGCGGGTGGTCTCCAACCCTTGCTGCACCCGGGCCATGTTGAAGAGATCCTGGTTGAACACCTTGCCCAGCGTGCCGAGTTCCGGCGCGTCGGTGAACGACTCGGTCTCGTCGAGCCAATGCACCGGTGCGTTCGGTGGTTTCTCGCCCTGGTACGGCGCCAGGAAGATGCACTCCATGATCGCCCGGCGATGGTCATCGCCGAAGGGCCGGAACCGGTACACGATGCGGTTGAACGAGCCCCAGGGATGGAAGTTGGGGAAGATCGTGTAGTCGATGCTGTCCATCATCTCGGCGTCGGACCAGCCGTCGACGACATCGCCGGCGATCGGTCGCCACCGATCGCGGCTCATCGCGGCGCCGACCGCCCGCATCGATTCGTCCTCGCCGACCGGTCGCGGCGAATCCTCGTCGTGGCGCACGTCGAGCATCGAGCGCATCATCTCGTCCTGGGTGGGGGTGCGATCGAGCAAGGGGCTGGGGGTGCCGCCGGGGCTGATCGCCCGCGCGAAGTTCTCCCAGACGTCGACCTGGGTGTTGGTGTCGCCGAGGTAGGGGAGGATCTGCGGATGGGTCGCGTTGACGTGGAACGCCTCGCAGAACGCCTCCTGGGCGATCTTCCAGTTCGCGTCGATGACCTTGGCCACGTGGGCCTGGGTGTAGCGGTTGGCCAGATCCCACCGGTCGAAGTGGGTGTCGATATCGCCGAGGAAATCGGCGAGCGGTTCGGCCGCGGGGTCGGGGTTGATCATGACGAACCCGGCCCAGGTGCCCACCTGACATTCGGGGAGCGAGAACTCGTCGTCGGTGACGTGCTCGAAGTCCCAACGGGCCGGCACGTTGGCCAGCCGGCCGTCGAGGGCCCAGGCGAATCCGTGGAACGAGCACCGCAGCTCGCTGCATCGGCCGGGGTAGTCCTTGAGCCGGCGGCCCCGGTGCAGGCACGCGTTCGGGTAGGCCTTGATCGTGTCGGGTGCGGCGCGGACCACGAGGTAGGAGTCGCGCACGATCTCGTAGAGGACGTAGTCGCCGACCTCGGGGATGTCGTCCTCGCGGCAAGCGAACTGCCATACCCGTCGCCAGAGGTTCTCGACCTCGGCCTCGTGCCAGTCCCGGGAGATGTAGCGGTCGATGCTGATGTCGTCGCTGCCCAGATCTCGGGGCGACTCGAGCCGCAGGACGTCGGGCACCGGGTGGGTGTCGGTGTCGAGCAACTCCTGGTAGCTGATGCCGGGCGAACGCCGATTGCTGGGAGGGCTGTGGCTCATGCGTCCTCTTTCGGCTGGTACGACGTGGTGCGATGGGTGCGGCCACCGGCGACGAGAAGGAGTTGACCGGTGATCCACGAGGCGGCGTCGGACGCCAGGAAGGCCACCGCGCCGGCGATGTCGTCGGGGGCACCCATCCGGCCGAGCGGAATGGTGGCCGCGACCTCGTCCAGTTTGTCCTCGCTGTTGAGGACCTCACGGAACGCCTCGGTCAAGACGGGTCCGGGCGCCACGGTGTTGACCCGGATGCGAGGGGCCAATTCGAGAGCCAGGGTTTGGCTGAGGTTGTTCATGCCGGCCTTGGCCGCGGCGTAGGGCCCGGTGAACGGGGAGCCCCGGGTGCCGGCACCCGAGGAGATGTTGATGATGCTGCCGCCCGCGGTCATGTGGGCCGCGGCCGCCTTGCAGCCTTGGAATGCCGACGTGAGGTTGAGCTCGAGTTGGGCCCGGAAGACCTCGTCGGAGGTGTCGACCAGGGCCCGGGTGGTCTTCTCGTCGGAGCCGCCCACGTTGTTGACCCAGATGTCGAGGCGACCGAACTCGGCCAGCGCGCGCTCGGCGATCGTCTCGGAGAAGTCGCGTATGTCGCCGTCGGCGATCAGGGCCCGACGGCCCCGCTCGGCCACGCCGGCCGCGGTGTGTTCGAGGTCGGGCAGTCGTCGGGCGTTGATCACGAGATCGCAGCCCAGGTCGGCCAAACCCCAGGCGATGGCCCGTCCGATGCCTTGCCCGGAGCCGGTCACCACCGCGACGCGGTCGGTCATGTCGAACTGGTCGCGCAGATTCATCTTCCCCCGAAACTAACTCAGCGATTAGTTTTCGTACAATACTCGTCGAACGTGCCAGACTGACTGGCCAGACGGACGAATATCGATCCTTGGGGGACTCATGAATCAACCTCGACGCACGCGGCTGCGCCTGCTCTCGCTGCTGGTGACCGCCGTGCTCATCGCCGCATCTTGTAGCGAGTCCGAGGAACCGGGTGCCTCCACCGCGCCACCACCACCTCCGAGCCAAGACGGAACCACCGCGCCGACCACCGAGGCCCCCGACGACACCGGTAGTGCCACCACCGAAGTGGCCGACGACGGCTCGATCGTGGCCATGTTCGCCGGTGAGCCGTGGTACCTGGGCACGATTCCGAGTTCAGCCGCCGCCGCCGACCCGTCGCTCGAGCCGATCCGGATCGGCATGCTGAACATCGAGAACATCGATGGCTTCTCGTTCCCCGAACTCCGGGGTGCAGCCGAAGCCGCAGCCACGTTCGTCAATCAGGAGTTGGGTGGCGTCGACGGACACGCCATCGAGATCGTTCCCTGCTTCACCAGCCTGAGCCCGGAGGACTCCACCGCGTGCGCCCAACAGATGGCCCAGGAGGGTGTGGTCGCATTGGTCGGTGGCATCGACATCATGAGCCAGGGCGCGGTGCCGATCCTCCAGCAGAACGGGCTGCCGACCCTCGGCGGCATTCCGGCCCAGCTGCCCGAGCAGCAGTCCGATCACCACTTCTTCTTCTCCGGGGGAACCTCGGGCGCCATGGCCGGCATGCTGGCCCACGCCGAGAAGAACGGCGCGACGTCGGTGCTGATCGCCAACGCCGATCTCCCCTCGTTCAACACCGTGTCCGAGGACTTCGCCGGTCCGGTGGCCGAGTCGCTCGGCATGTCGGTCGAGTACGTCAGGTTCGGTCTGGTCAACGC
>JABDJW010000407.1 GCA_013002375.1 Acidimicrobiales bacterium
GAATACCACCGTGCAGTGCCGGCTGGGCGCCTCGGCCCGTAGATCCTCGACCGTGCCGGTGGCGACGGTCGTGCCCGCGGCGATGATCGTGACATCTCGGCACAAGTCCTGCACCAGATCGAGCTGGTGGCTGGAGAAGACGACGCCGGCGCCCGCTTCGGCCCGGTCGCGAAGGATTTCCTGCATCGAGGCCACGCCGACCGGATCGAGGCCGGCGAATGGCTCGTCGAGCACCAACAGCTCGGGTTCGTGCACCAGGGCGACGGCCAGTTGAACCCGCTGCTGGTTTCCCACCGAAAGCTCCTGCACCAAGCTGTCGCGGCGATCGGCGAGCTCGACCCGTTCCAGCCACCGGGTCGCCCGCTCGGCGGCGACCGAGCGGTCGAGTCCGGCCAGCCGACCGAAGTAGGCGACCTGCTCGTGCACCTTCATGCGGGGGTACAGGCCCCGCTCCTGAGGAAGGTAGCCAATGCGCTTGCGGTGATCGGGGCTCAGGGGCCTACCGTTCCACAAGACCGCGCCCGAATCGATGGTGATCACGCCCAGCACCGCCCGCATCGTGGTGGTCTTGCCCGCACCATTGGGGCCGAGAAAGCCGACCATCTGGCCGGCCGCGACGGTCAGATCACAGTCGACCAACGCCGCGACGTCGCCGTAGTTCTTGGCCAGGTGCTCCACCGCCAGCTGCTCGAAGGCCATCGGTGTGACACTACCGGGCGACGGCGAATCGTCGGGAACTGAACTCGGGTGCGGTTCGGATGGTCGCCTTTGGAGCAGCCAACCTCACCGCCTAGCTTCCTGGGCATGGCTGACTACCTGCTTCGCGGCCGCGAGTCCTGGCGCAATCCGTTCGACGACTACCGACAACTCCGAGACGATTCGCCGGCCCACCGGGTCGACCACCCGCAGTACGGCGAGTTCTGGGTGCTGTCCCGCTTCGCCGACGTGTTCAACGCGGCCCGCGACACCGAGACGTTCTCGTCGGCCCAGGGCCTCACCCCCGATGCCGATGCCATGGCGATGTTCGACGGCCAGGCCGCGCCGATCGTGATGATGGACCCGCCCGAACACACCGCCATGCGGCGGCTGGTCGCGAAGCCGATGACCCCCCGACGGGTGGCCCCGGTCGAACCCGAGATCCAGGCCTTCGTCGACGCCAAGCTCGATGCCGTCGCCGACACCGACGGCCCGATCGACATCATCGAGGCGCTGTTCAAGCCCCTCCCGAGCTTCGTGGTGTCGCACTACCTCGGCGTGCCGGTCGAGGATCGTGAACGGTTCGATCGTTGGACCAACCTGATCGTCGCGGCCAACGCCGACGGCGCCATCGAGAACGCCATGGACGCCGCACTCGAGCTGTTCGGCTACGCCACCGAGCTCATCGAGCGCCGCAAGGCCGATCCCGGCGACGATCTCGTCACCGATCTGGTGCAGGCCGCGGAAGCCGACGAGGGCCAGGTCACGCCGGAATGGATCGTGGGTTTCGTGTTCACCATGGTCACCGGCGGCAACGACACCACGACCGGCCTGCTGGGTGGCACCGCCGAGATGCTCACCGAGCGCCGTGACCAACGCCAAATGCTGCTCGACGATCCCTCGCTCATCCGGCCGGCGGTCAACGAGTTCCTTCGGTTGTCCTCGCCGGTGCAGAACCTGGCCCGAACCACCACCCGCCCGGTCGAGCTCCACGGCGAGACCATCCCCGAGGGGATCAAGGTGATGTTGCTCTACGGCGCGGCCAACCGGGACGAGCGCGAGTTCGGACCCGAGGCCGAGACGCTCGATGTCCAACGCCCGATCGACCGCATCCTGAGCCTCGGCTACGGCGCCCACCACTGCCTCGGTGCCGCCGCCGCCCGCCTCCAAGCCGCCATTGCCATCGAGCGCCTGCTCGACCGCTTCCCCGACTTCGCCGTCGACGCCGACCAGGGCGTGTTCGCGAACGGTTCGTTCGTGCGCCGCTACGAATCGCTGCCGTTCAGCACGACCGGTTAGCGACTCTTCACCTCAGTAGATCCGGACCTCACGGTCGGTGACCAGCGCAGTGATCAGCTGCACCGGCGTCACGTCGAATGCCGGGTTGTAGGCCTCGGTTCCCGCCGGCGCGACAGCAGTCCCCTGCACCGACCCGACCTCGGCCGGGCCTCGATCCTCGATGTCGATCTGGGCGCCGGTCGCGGTGTTCGGGTCGAGGGTGGATTCCGGTGCGACGACGACGAACGGTACGCCGGCGTACTGGCAACCGAGCGCCAGACTGAACGTGCCGATCTTGTTGGCCGTGTCGCCGTTGGCCGCGATTCGATCGGCACCGGTGAGCACGACGTCGATGCCGCCCCGACTCAGCAGATACGGCCCCGCCGAATCGACGATCAACTTGTGCGGAGCGCCCATGCGCCGCAGCTCCCAGGTGGTCAGCCGCCCACCTTGCAGCAACGGTCGAGTCTCCATCGCGATCGCTTCGGCCAGCCGAGCTCGTTCATGCAGCTCCTGCACGACCGCGAGCGCCGTTCCCCGCTCGACCGCGGCGAGCCCGCCGGTGTTGCACACCGTCATCGCGGTAAGCGGACGATCGCCACACACATCGAGGAGATAGTCGGCCCCCAACCGACCCATGTCGATCGAGGCCTGGAGTTCCTCGTCGCGGATGGCGTGGGCTTCGGCCAACGCAGCATCGACG
>JABDJW010000426.1 GCA_013002375.1 Acidimicrobiales bacterium
GGGGCCGGCCGATCTCGCCGCCAACCGCCGTATGAAGACGACCCGGGTCGGTGGCGGGCACCCCGGCTACCTCGTGCGCAACGACCCCGACCCCAACGACGAGAACGCGCCGAGGGCGACCGCCCAACAGGATCTGTGGCATTACACGATGGCTCGTATGGTCGACGCGTGCGTCGCCCACGGCATCCTGCCGTTCTACGGCCCGTTCGGCGACATCGCCGACACGACCGCCTGTGAGGATCAGTTCCGCAACGCCTACCTGCTCGGCTGCGTCGGGGCCTGGAGCCTGCACCCGGTCCAGATCGAGATCGCCAAGCGGGTGTTCAGCCCAGCCCCTGACGAAGTCGCCCACGCGCAGCGGGTGATCGAAGCGATGGGCGACGGCACCGGCGCCCTCATGCTCGACGGCAAGATGGAGGACGACGCCTCGGTCAAGCAGTGCCACGTGGTGGTGCAATTGGCCAGGGATCTGGCCAAGCGCGACCCCGAACTGGCTGCGGCCTACGGATTCGGACGGCAGTCGTGAGCGATCTCCGCCCGCGCCGCTCGGTGCTCTACATGCCGGCCGCCAACGCCCGGGCGCTGGAGAAGGCCAAGTCGATTCCCTGTGACGCGATCATCTTCGATCTCGAAGATGCCGTCGCGCCCGACGCCAAGGAAATGGCCCGCGACCAAGCGGTCGCCGCGGTTCGGTCCGGCGAGTATGGCAAACGGGAACTCACCATTCGCTGCAACGGTCTGGATACGCCGTGGGGGGCCGACGACATCGCGGCCGCCGGCGTGGCCGGGCCGGCCGCAGTGGTCATCCCCAAGGTGGCCGACGCCGCTCAGCTCGATGCCGTCGCGGCCCAGTTGGCTGCGGCCGGAGCACCCGAAACAACCGGCATCTGGGCCATGGTCGAGACCCCGGAGGCCATCTTCAATGCCCGCGAGATCGCCGCTCATGCTCGGTTGACCGCGGTGGTGATGGGAACCAACGATCTGGCCAAGGAGCTTCGGGCCCGGCTGGTTCCGGGGCGAGCGCCGTTGCTGCCGCACCTGGCCCAGGCCCTCCTGGCGTGTCGAGCGATGGGCACGGTCGTGCTCGACGGCGTCTGCAACGATCTCGACGACGCCGAAGGGTTCCGGGCCGAGTGTGTCCAGGGCTTCGAGATGGGGTTCGACGGCAAGACGCTGATCCACCCCAAGCAGGTCGAGCCCTGTAACGAGGTGTGGTCGCCGACCGCCGACGAGATCGAGCACGCCCAGAAGGTGATCGATGCCTTTGCCGCGGCCGAAGCCGATGGGCGGGGCGTCGTCACCGTCGACGGCCGCATGATCGAGAACCTGCACGTCGAAAACGCCAAGCGCACCCTGGCCGTCGCGGCCGCCATCGCCGCCCCGTAGCGGCGGCTAAAGTTGGCTGTCCACCACCGCTTGGAGGGTGACCTCGAAGAGCTTGGGCAGATCGTGCGGCGCCGCAAGTGCATCGATCGTGCTGCGGTCGAGGTCGGCCTCGGTCGATGCCCACAACGTCGTGCTGCGACTGTCTTCGCGAATCGAGGCCTCGTCGCGTAGCGCGAGCACGAGGAACCCGGTGATGGTGGCCAGAATGCTGCGCTGGGCCAGCGCCGCGGCGGGCCCGGTCAGGCCGGCCGCCTCCAGCTCGGCGGCCAGGGCCACCTCGAGCGGGTGTTGCAGAAGCGAGCTGGCGCCGGACTGATGGGCCAGAGAGGTGATCGCCCGATGCTCGACGGCGCTCTCCCAGATGTGGGTGGCCGCGGCCATGATGCGTTGCCGGGGGGTCGTGCCCTTGATCGGCCGAGCCGCCAGCTGCTCGGATTGCTGTCGGATGATCTCGGTGATCAGTTCGTCGCGGCTGCCCACGTGCCAGTAGATGGTCGTGGTGGTGACGTCGAGTTCGGCCGCGAGGCGGCGCATGGTCAGGGCGTCGGGGCCTTCGGCTTCGACCAGCTCGAGGGCCTTGGTGACCATGTCGGCTCGGTCGAGCCCGGCCCGGCGGCCGGTTGGAGATGACTTAACCATGATGTTGCGCGTATGCTCTCGTTCTGTAACAGTGTGCAAGTAACACTACGACAGTGTTCAAGTACTGGCAAGAGGAGCAGCCATGCCAAATCCCGTCGAAGGTGTCGACCAGTCGAATGCGCCGTACATCATCGTGTCGTCGGACACCCATGCCGGTCTGTTCGTCGAGGACTACCGCGAGTATCTCGATTCGGCGGTACACGCCGAGTTCGACGAATGGCTCGCCACCCGGCACGAACACCGCGCCTTGGTCGAGGAACTCAACGGCGAATACGTCGAGCAGTGGGAATCGGAGAACGAGGTCGGTCTCAAGGGGGCCTACGACCCCGCGATTCGCGACAAGACGCTCGACGCCGACGGCATCGCCGGCGAGATCATCTTCGCCGACGGTGATGCGGTCACCGGTATGGAGGCACCGCCGTTCGGGGCCGGCCTGCAGGCCGGCATGATCACCGATCCGCGACTGGCCTGGGCCGGCGCTCG
>JABDJW010000442.1 GCA_013002375.1 Acidimicrobiales bacterium
GCTTGGGGTATCCCGAAGCGCTCGGCGGCCGCTCGGTGACCCTGATGGAGCAAGTGCTGTTCTTCTCCACCTACGTCGAGGCCCAGGCGCCGGGCCGCTACCCGAACGTCGGCGCGACGCTCCTGGGCCCGACCGTGGTCGCCTACGGCACCGACGAGCAACAGCAACGCTTCGTACCGCCGATTCTGGCCAGCACCGAGCTGTGGTGTCAGGGGTACAGCGAACCGAACGCGGGCTCTGATCTGGCCAATGTCGCCACCCGGGCCGAGCTCGACGGCGACGAGTGGGTGATCAACGGCCAGAAGGTGTGGACCTCACTCGCGACCGAAGCCGATTGGTGTTTCGTGGTCGCCCGGACCGAGGCCGGTTCCGAACGACACAAGGGGCTCAGCTACCTGCTGGTGCCGATGGATCAGCCCGGCATCGAGATCCGCCCCATCGTGCAGATCACCGGTGGTTCCGAATTCAACGAGGTGTTCTTCAGCGACGCCCGAACCGCGGCGGCCAACGTGGTCGGCGAACCGGGCGACGGTTGGAAGGTCGCGATGGGCACGCTGGG
Organism: Acidimicrobiales bacterium; assembly: GCA_013002375.1. Taxonomy (GTDB): domain Bacteria; phylum Actinomycetota; class Acidimicrobiia; order Acidimicrobiales; family SHLQ01; genus JABDJW01. The sequence continues at coordinate 560 of JABDJW010000442.1, forward strand.
CTTCGAGCGGGGCGCCTCCACGCTTGGGCAACAGATGACGTTCCGGCAGGAGTTCGAGGCCACCCTGGCCCTTGCCCAAAAGAACGGGGCCCAGAAGAAGGGGGCCCAGAAGGGCATCGATCCGGTGCTGCGCCAGGAGCTGGCCCAGGCCTACATCACCCTCGAGATCCTTCGGTACAACCAGTTGCGGATGCTCTCGGTCGAGGCATCCGGTGGTGTGCCCGGCGCCGAAATGTCGATCGGCAAGCTGTATTGGGCCAGCTGGCACCGGGCCTTGGGTGAACTCATGATGAAAGTGCGCGGCGCCTCGGGCCTGGTGGCCGGCCCCGACGGCCATGGCGAGTACGGGGGTCTGCGGCTCGACAACGAGCAGCGCACCTTCCTCTACAGTCGGGCCCACACGATCTACGGCGGCTCCAATCAGGTGCAACGCAACATCCTCGGTGAGCGGGTTCTCGGCCTGCCCCGGGAGCCGCGCTAGTCGGAGGCCGGCGTCGCCTGCGTCGTCGAGGGCGGAGGAGCAGCGCCCGGGCTGGTCGGGGTGGTTCGCTCCGTGGTGGGTTCGGTCTTGATGTCGGCTTCTCCGATGCGGGCCGCGGTCGAGTCGAGCGCGGCGCCGGAACGGATCGGTTCGAAGTCGGATCGATCGCCGGTGGTGCTGATCCAGCACGCCTGTCGACCGGGGGGACAGGCCAGATCGACCCCGAGGCGAACCATCATCATGTGGTTGGCCATCCAATGGCGGTTCGGGCCGAGCATGCCGGCCCGATTGCCGGCAATCTCGATTGGGTCGGGCAGCGTCTCCATGGCCTCGACGAAGTCGGCGGCCGTCGGTTCGGCGCCCACCTGGTCCATCGCGGCGGCCAGCACCCGGGTGATCGTGCACTCGTCGTAGCCGATGTCGCCGGGCGGGTTGATCGAGTCTTCGAGTGCGCCACGCGTGGTCCGCCCGCCGGTGGCCGACCAGTCGCCGATCGGGCCCTCGCTGAACATACCGTTCTGGAACAGTTCGAACGTGGCCCGACAGCGGTCCTCGAAGATGCTCGACGGCAGCGTGGTGGGGGCTTGCGCAGTGACGACCAACGTGCCCTCCCACGGCGCCCCGAGCCGTTCGGCGGCATAGGGGTCGACCAGACCGTCGACGTCGATCGCATGAACCGGCCAGCCGGCCTGGGCGAGGTACGGCGCCAGTTCTCCGGCCACCGTGCTGTTCGATGCGAACACGATCGTGCCGACGTCGGCCGCGTCGAGTCGGTCGATGATGTCACCGGCCGTCTGCCGCACCGCGACGATGCCTTCGGTGGTGGGTACGAGTTCGAGTTCGACGGTGTAGCCGAGGCCCCGCAGCGAGCTGGCCACCGTCTCGGCCGCTGCCTTGTCGCCCGACTGGTCGTTGCCGATCACGCCGAGCGTGCCGTTGAGGAGACCTTCGTCGGCCAGGCGTCGAGCACCGGAGCGGGCCAACTGTTCGCGAGGTGGCTGCACACTGAACAGCAACCCTCGAGAAAGGTCGAATCGGGTTTCGCTGACCGCGTTGGCGGTGACGACCGGACGGCCGGCGTCGGTGAAGCAGCGGTATTGATGCTCGGGGAAGTTGGCGGCAGTGGCCACGACGAATACCTCGAGCTCTTCGGCCTGTTGGCAGGCTTGCTCGGCCGATTCGGGCGTGAGGGGATCCCAGCTGATCGGGATGATGTCGAGCGGGTGGGCCAGTTCCTCGGCCCCGTTGAGCTGTGCGGCCTCGGCTCGCCACCGGTCGGCGTACTGCGCGACGGTCAGGTTCGGGACCAAGCCGCTGTCGCGAACGTCTTCGAAGTCGGGCACGAGCACGCCGACGCTGATCGGCTCGCCGATCTTGGCCGCCGGGGTGGTGTCGTCGATCGCGGCGAAGGCTTCTTCGACCACGTTGGCGGCGACGTCGATCGGCGCCTTGGCGATCGGTGTCGCGG
>JABDJW010000198.1 GCA_013002375.1 Acidimicrobiales bacterium
TCGTCGGGAGGGGTCACAATCAGCGCGTGCAGAAGGGCTCGCCGATTCTGCACGCCGAAATGGACTGTTTCGAGAACGCCGGGCGGCGCACCGCGGCCGAGTACCGGCGCGCGACCCTGTACTCGACACTGTCGCCGTGCGACATGTGCGCGGGCACGGCGTTGCTCTACGACATCCCGAGGATCGTCGTCGGTGAGAACCGCACCTTCCGGGGCCCGGAGGAGTACGTGCGCAGCCGGGGGGTCGAGGTCGCAGTGCTCGACGATGCGCGCTGCGTGCACATCATGGAGGAGTTCATCGCCGATCACCCCGAATTGTGGAACGAGGACATCGGCGAATAGCCGAGCACGCGTGCGGCACGGCCTACCGCAGCCGCGCGATCCAGCGATCGAGCCCGTCGCGGTCGGTGGCGGGCCCGGCGATGGCGACCAACCCGGTTGTCGGTCCGGTCGTGTTGGTGATCTCGTCGCGAGCGCCCACCGCCTGCACGAGCACTGGTTGGGCATCGGCCAACACCACACCCTTGACCCGCAGCACCGAGGCAGGCCTGTCCCGGAGCCAGGTCTGGAGCTGGGTCCGGGAGAGGTCGTCGGGTGGGCTGATGAACGAGGTCGCGTGCTCGGGATGGCCGATGGGGTCGGAGGTCCCTCGAGCACGGGGGCCGACCAGCAGGGGGAGCGATGCCGGCCCGTCGACGATGGTGGCGTCGGTCGCGGTGGTCAGCCAGGCCCGGATCTCGTTCGCCCGTGCCGTCGTGACGAGGTCGAGCTTGGTCACCACGACGACGTCGGCCTGGCGAAGCTGCGCGTGGATCGTGTCGCCGATGTAGAGGTCGTCGGCCTGGTCGACGATGGTGTCGGCGCTGGCCAGGACGACGACGGCGTCGAGCGCGAAGCCGGGCGTGCGGCCCCACTGGGCGACTTTCCAGGGATCGCCGACGCCGCTGACCTCGATCAGCACGTGATCGAAATCGGACCGGCGGTCGCGAAGCGTCTGCAGCGTGTCGGCGAAACCATCGACGATGGAGCAGCAGATGCACCCATTGGTGAGGGCCATGGTGTCGCCGTCGTGCTCGGCGATGAGGGCGGCGTCGACGTTCACCGCGCCGAAGTCGTTGACCAGGACGGCGAATCGCCGTCCCTCGGGGTTGGCGAGCAGGTTGTTGACCAGGGTGGTCTTCCCGGCGCCGAGGTACCCCCCGATGACCGTCACCGGCAGCGGCGCGGTCACGTCATTGCGCGGGTTGGGCGACACCGCCGAGCACGGTGCCCCACACGCCGATATCGGCCAGGGCCTCGGGCTCGCCGCCGAACGGGTCGTCGTCGAGCACCGCGAAATCGGCCCGCTTGCCCACCGCCAGCGATCCGACCTCGTCGTCCATCTTCAGCTGATACGCGGCACCGATCGTGGCTGCGGTCATGGCTTCGGTCACGTTGATGCGCTCGTCGGGGCCGAGCACGTGACCGGTCGCGGTCGCCCGGTTCACCGCGCTGCTCACGACCCGTAGCGGACTCAGCGGGGTGACCGGCGAATCGGAATGGATCGACAGCGGAATGCCCAGTTCCAGCGCGGTGGCGGCGGCATTCATGGTCGCGGCCCGCTCGGGCCCGACCGTGGTGCTCATGTGCTGGTCGCCCCAGTAGTAGGTGTGGTTGGCGAAGAGGTTGACGCACAACTCGAGCGCCTTGATGCGTTCGTACTGTGCTCTGGTGGTCAGCTGGCAGTGCTGCACGGTGTGGCGATGGTCAGCGCGGGGGTTGGCCGCCAATACGGTTTCCGCGGCGTCGAGGAACACGTCGACCGCTTGATCTCCGTTGCAGTGGACGTGCACCAACAGGCCGGCGTCGTGGAAGGCCTGGAGCCGTTCGGCCACTTGCTCGGGCGGCACCAGCCAGAGCCCGTTGGGTCGATCGCCCAGATACCCCGGCGGGTTCAGCCGGGCGGTGAAACCCTGAATCGAACCGTCGAGTACGAACTTCACGTTGCCCAACCGCAGCTTGTCGGTGCTGCGGGACCGGCGTTCCAGGACCAAGGCGACCTCGTCGGCCAGCGAACCGATGACCCCGCCGGGGTTGTGGAAGACCGACACCCGGGCCGGGAAGCTCTCGGCGTTGATCGCCGTCTCGAGTTTGGTCACGACGTCGTCGCGGACCAGCGAGGTGCTGCCCAGATCGGTCATCGTGGTGACGCCGGCGTTGCGGGCCAGGAGGCCGAAGTTGGCCAGCGCCTGCTCGCTCAGGATCGAGCCGAACAGTCGCGAGGCACCGGTGATGGCCAGCCCCATCGCGGCCGGTTCCTGGAGCTCGCCGATCGGGTTTCCCGAGCCGTCCTTCGGGACGCCGTCCATCAACGTGTCCGGGCCGATGTTGTCGGCCTGCATCATTGCGGTGTTGACGGTGGCCAGGTGGATGCTGGCGTGCAGCACGAAGATGGGCCGTTCGGTCGAGACCTGATCCAGGTGCACGGCGACCAGGCGCTCGCCGGCGAAGTAGATGGGGTCGAGGCCCCAGGCGATCAACGGCTCGGTGGGATCGGCCAACTCGGCCGCCGCCTCGCGCAACCGATCGAGCACTGCGTCGAGGGTCCTGCAGCCCGGCCAGTGCCGCCCGTCGGGGCCCCATCGATCGAAGTAACCGCAGTAGGTGAACTGCCAGAGCCCACCGCCGAACGTGTGACAGTGCGCCTCGACGAAGCCGGGAGTGATGACGTGATCGGCGAAGCGATCGTCGACCGTCGCCCCCCCCAGGCTCGCCAACTCGGCCACGTCGCCGACCGCGGTGATACGCCCGTCGGCCACCGCAACCGCCGCCGGCCTGGGGTTGGCCGCATCCATGGTGTGGATGGCCTTGGCCCGGTACACCGTCGTCGGGGATGAGGATGAGGTCATCGGCTCACCGTAGTGCCAACGGTGACTCGGGGTTCAGGCCGTTGTACGGGTTCAGGTCGCTCGGAGTACAGGTCGTGCCGGTACGGTGAGGCCATGCGAGCAGTACGAGTCGATGACGGACAACCCCGGGTGGTGGAGGTCGATGCCCCCCAGGGTGACGGCGTGCTGGTGTCGGTCGTCGCCAGCTCGATCTGTGGCTCCGACCTGCATTTGATCGACGCCGGGTTCGCCGAGGGTCGGGTGCTCGGTCACGAATTCGCCGGCCGCACTCCCGATGGCACCGAGGTCGCCATCGAACCGATTCTCGGCTGTGGCGTGTGCCCACCGTGCGAGGCGGGTCAGCGGCCCCACTGCGACGATGGTCCGACGCTGATGGGCGTGTTCGCCGATGGCGGTATGGCCGAGCAGGTCATGGTGGCCGCGTCGTGTCTGGTGCCGCTACCGGGCGGTATCGATCTGGCCACCGCTTCGTTGGTCGAGCCGCTGGCCGTGGCCGAGCACGCGCTGAATCGGGCCGGGGTCGCGGTGGGCCACGACGTGCTGGTGATCGGCGCCGGACCGATCGGGCTGGCCGCGGCGGCGGTGCTCGCCCATCGCGACATCAGTACCACGGTGTCGGCCCGTCACGACCACCAACGGGCCGCCGCCGATCGGCTGGGTGCGGGCGCCGAGGTAGCCGATGGCTACGACGTCGTGATCGATGCCGTTGGCACCACCGCATCCTTGGAGGAAGCGGTACAGCGCACCAAGCCCCAGGGCCGCATCGGCATGGTCGCCTCGTTCTGGGATCCGGTCGAGGTCTCGATGGCGTTGTGCATGAAGGAGGTCGAGATCGTGCCGGCCATGATGTACGGCGGCGTCGCGCCCCAACGCGAGTTCGACGAAGCGGCCCGAGTGCTGGCCGCGAACCCCGAGATCGCTCCTTCGCTGATCACCCACCGGTTCCCGCTCGATGGGGCGGGCGAAGCCTTCGCCGCGGCCCGCGACCGAGCCGCGGGCGCGATCAAGGTCGTCTTCGACGTGTGAGCGGTTCGAGAGGCTACGGGTGGATCGGTGCTCGGTTCTCCGCCCAGCGCACCTCGCCCTCGAGTTGGTTGGCGACCTGGAGCAGCAGATCTTCGCGGCCGTAGGCCGCGACCAGCTGCATGCCGATCGGTAGCCCCGAGTCGGTCCGGGCCAGCGGCAACGAGATGCCGGGTTGGCCGGTGGTGTTGAACATCGAGGTGAACACGGCGAAGGGAATCGAGCCGGTCGACATGCGCATCGGTTCTTCGGGGGTCGGCGACATGGCGCCGAGCACGGGGGCTGGTTGCGCACACGTGGGCGTGAGCAACAAATCGAAACCGTCCTCCCACCACTGCGCCATGTGGCGGCGGAACTCCATCGCCGCGCCTTGCGCCCGCAGTGCGGCGATGGCCGGGATCTGGCCCGCGGCCTGGGCCATCGTCCACGTGCCGATCTCGACGTCGTCTGCTGTGACCTCGCGACCCAAGAGATCGGCCAGGTGCGCGACCGCGACGCCGGCGCCGGCGGCCATGGCCGGTCGCATACGTTCGCGATAGATCTGCTGGTCGATCGCTTCGGGGTGGCTTTCGCTGAGATCGTGGCCGAGCGACCCGAGCAATGCCGCCGCAGCGCGGGTGGCGGCGGCGACCTCGGCATCGACGTCGACACCGGGACGGCCGCTTTCGGTCAGGAAGCCGATGCGTAGACGGCCGGGGTCCTGCTGCGATGAGACTGCGTAGGGCTGGCCGTGCCGCGGAGCGACGACGCCGTCGCCGAGCGTCGGGTGGGCGGTGGCATCGAGAATCTGCGCGGTGTCGCGCACGGTGTGGCTGACGACGTGCTGGACGCTGTTGCCCCACTCGTCCTGGCTCGGTCCCATCGGCAGCCGGCCGCGGCTCGGCTTGAGGCCGACCAGCCCGCACATCGCGGCCGGGATACGGATCGATCCGCCGCCGTCGCTCGCGTTGGCCGCGGGCACCATGCCGGCTGCCACCGCGGCGGCTGCGCCACCGCTCGAGCCACCGGCGCCGTGGTCGAGGCTCCAGGGGTTGTGGGTCGGGCCGTAGGCCTCCGGCTCGGTCGTGGCCGAGAGGCCGAACTCGGGCGTGTTGGTTCGGCCCAGAATCACGAAACCGGCCTCGCGGTAGCGGCGCACCAGATCGCTGTCGACGGGGTGCACATACCCGGCGTTCTTCAGCCCTTTGTTGCCCTGGTGGAAGGGGTCGCCGGCGCTGTGGGGCCACAGATCCTTCAACAGCATCGGCAGACCCCGGAACGGCGCGTCGGCTCGGTCGGTGGGGTCGGCCTCGAGCGCGGCCGCTTCGTCCAGCGCTTTTTCGTAACTCGTGTGGATCACCGCATT
>JABDJW010000446.1 GCA_013002375.1 Acidimicrobiales bacterium
GGCTCGGCCTACGTCCACCTCGAGTCCTTCGATGGGCTCGGGGTGGCTGTGTTGGCCGCGATCGCGGTGGGATGCCTGGCCGTCGCGCTGATGATCACCAACAACCTGCGCGACATTCCCACCGATCGCCGGTCGGGCAAGACCACGCTGGCGGTGCGACTGGGCGACCGGAAAACCCGCTGGTTGTACGTGGGGTTGTTCGCCGTCGCGGTCGCTGCTGTGATCGTGCTGGCGGCGTGGAACCGTCCATGGGCGCTCCTGGGCCTCGCCGGGCTCGGGTTGGCGGTCGGGCCGATCCGATCGGTGCTCGGCGGTGCGACGGGCCCGGAGCTCATCCCCGTGCTGGGCGCGACCGGCCGGGTGCAGATGGTCACCGGCGCCTTGCTCGCGCTCGGCCTGGCGATCTGAGATTTCGGTCTACGTACTGGGGGATGCTCCGGCCGGGAAGGTGGCGATGAAGCGATCGTCGTACGCGGTCAGAATCCGGCGGTTCGCGTCGGTCTGGCTTGGGGCCGCGGGCCGGTCGGCGAGCAAGATCGAGGCTCGGTCCGCGCCGACGAGACGATAGTGAATCGCGGCGGAGGCCGTGACCATGATGCCGTCTTCGACGTCGCCGAAGAGACCGGCGCCGCCGAGGCCTTGGATCGCCTCCAGGGCCGAGCCGGCCAGATGATAGAGGGCCTCGCCGATCGCGCTGGGCTGCAAGCTCTCGTAGGCCCGGTAGAAGCCGAGAATGCGGCGCTCGTGCGCATGTACGACAGCGATCGCCACCGTGCCCGGAATCTCCGCGGCGAGCTGTTCGAGCAGCGCGGTTCCTTCTTCGGTCGCAGGGTCGACGGCCCACTCAGGGGCGTCGGCCGCGCCGTCGTTGGTCAGGGCCATAGGTCTTCTTTCGGACGTTTCGGTGATTCTCTGAGGGGTGCCAAGAAGGGTGCCAAGAAGGGTGACTGGGTAGCGGCCGGACCCGGGCGGGCTCCTAGGCTGGACCGATGGCCGCGATGAATGTTGACGAACTGCCCGAAGGCGAGGAGAAGCGCCAGGCGGTGCAGGCCATGTTCGACACGATCGCGCCCCGCTATGACTTGGTCAATCGCATCATGACGTTCCGTCTCGACGTACGTTGGCGCCGGCGCACGGTGGCCGCGATGGCGCTGCCGGCCGGCTCGTTGGTACTCGACCTGGCCTGCGGCACCGGAGACTTCTGCATCGACTTGCAGAAGGGCGGCCTGCGCCCGGTCGGGGTCGACCTTTCGATGGGGATGCTGGCGGCCTCCCGCGCTGATGCGCCGCTGTTGCATGGGGACATTCTCGCGCTTCCGATCGGCAATGGGGTAGCGGACGGCGCGACCTGTGGCTTCGCGCTGCGCAACCTGGTCGAATTGCCCGGTTTCTTCGACGAGCTGGCCCGCGTGGTCAGGCCCGGTGGCCGCATCGGGCTGCTCGAGGTCGGTGATCCGCAGAACCGGCTGATCAAGACCGGCTATGGCGTGTATTTCGGCAAGGTGGTGCCCTTCATCGGCGGGTTGTTGTCGGACCGCAATGCCTACCGATACCTGCCCAAGTCGGCCTCGTACCTGCCGCCTTCGGCGGAGCTGCTGGCTCGCCTGGCCGAAGCCGGTTTCATCGATGTGGAGCGCGAGCTGTTGACCGCGGGTTGTGCCCAGTTGATCACGGCGACCCGGGCCTGATCTTCGCCGCGGGGCGCTCTACTCGTCCTTCTTGCGCAGCCGCTTGGAGTGATCTTCCAGCCGCTTGCGTTGTTCCTTGGTCAGGCTGTCGAGGCCCTGGTTGGCCACCTGATCGAGCAAGACATCGATTTCCATGTCCTGCAGATCGTTCTTGCGAGGATCGGCGGGCGGAACGACCCGGATGCCTTTGCGACGGCCCCGCTTGCGGGCTGAGGTCGGCGGCCGGCGGCGCGCCGGCGTGGGTTCGCCGCCCAGCGAGGCGGGCAACGGCAGCTTGGGCCACCAGTGGAGTGCCTCGGCGAAACCCAACGATCGGATGGCGAACAAGGCGACGAGCACGGTCGAGAAGATGAACAACAGGCTGAACTCGTCCTCGTCGCCGAGCGCCTGCAACACGTCGATGCCCACGAAGATGGCCGCGATGATCGGTGCGGGGATGCCGGGCCAGAACACCGCCTTGGGCTGGGAGGCGGCGAGCGCAACGACCGCGCCGAGGAACAAGAAGTGGACGCCCGCCGCGAAGCCGACCAACCCCAGGATCGCGCCGACGACCACGCTGAAGATGGCCGGAATGATGATCAGAGAGCCCATCAGCACGGTGAAGGGCTTGCGGCCCATCATGGCTTCCATCTGGGAGCCGATCAGGTAGAAGAACGCCAACGACAGGAAGACCCAGAACAAACGGGCGCCGGGCACGATGGCGATCGGCCAGGTCACCAGACGCCAGATCTCGCCGTCCATGTCGATGCCGGAGCCGCCGAGCAGCCAGAGCCACTTCGACACGGTGCGGCCTTGGCCCTCGCCGGCCCACACGAACATCGAGAAGATACCGAGTCCGGCGATGAACGCCGTGGTGGTGACGTCGAAGTTGCCGATACGAAACCAGGGGTCGCTGTTGGACCGGCCGAAGCCAAAACGTTCCATCCCTCAAACGGTAGCCGCCGGAACCGTTGATTTGGGGTAGCCGGAGCGGTTGATTCTGGTGTCGAACAAGGTCGAGGGTCAGCGGCGGGTCGGTGCCGCGACCGCCACGTTGGCCCGCAGTTGCCCGCAGGCCGCGTCGATCGACGTGCCCCGGTTTCGACGGACGGTGACGTTGGCGCCGCGCCGGGCCAGTTCATCGCGGAACGCGGCGACGCGCGCCGCGGGTGGGCCCTGGGCCAGAAAGCCCGGCGTGGGGTTGAGGGGAATCAGGTTCACGTGGGCGTGCAGGTCGAACGCGATCTCGGCCAGCTCCTCGGCATCGGAGGGGCGGTCGTTCACGCCGTCGATCAAGGCCCATTCGAAACTGATCCGGCGCCCGCTGGCCTCCAGGTACTCCCGGCAGGCGTCGACCAGAACCTCGATCGGGTAGCGCTTGTTGAGCGGCACCAGTTCGTCCCGCAGCGTGTTGTTGGCCGCGTGGAGCGACACCGCCAGCTTCACCGGCAGGGGAGCGGTGGCCAGGCGCTTGATGCCCGGTACGACACCGACGGTCGACACGGTGAGGTGCCGGGCCGACAGCCCGAACGCACCGTGCAGCCGCTCGACCGTGGCCCAGGTGGCGTCGTAGTTGGCGAGCGGTTCGCCCATACCCATGAACACCACGTTCGAGATGCGGCGGTTTCGTTCATCGGCTCGCCGTTGGGCCCGGATGACCTGTTCGACGATCTCGCCGACGGTCAGATGCCGTTCGAAGCCGGCCTGGCCGGTGGCACAAAACCCACAGGCCATGGCGCAGCCGGCCTGGGTGCTGATGCATACGGTGGACCGGTCCGGGTAGTGCATGAGCACCGTCTCGATCTGGGTGCCGTCGGCGAGGGTCCACAGCCACTTCACCGTGTCGCCGTTCTCGCTGGTCGATTCCGCGGCCGGTTCCAACGCCGTAGGGAGCTCCTCGGTGAGCCGGCTGCGCAGTGCCGTGGGCAGGTTGGAGATGTCGACCGGCTCGAGTCGATGCTCGTAGAGGCCCGACCAGAGCTGGTCGAGGCGATAGGACGGTTGGTCGGCGAGCATCGCACCCAGGGCGGCGCGATCGAGGTCGTAGCGCGTCGGCGAGTTCATCGACCGGCCTCCTGACGAGCGGCGGCCACGGCCGGTGCTGCCGCGACGGTTCGCTCGAACGCCCGGTTGGTCTGGTGGTGCCTGAAGCCGATGCGGTCGTAGGTGCGGTTTGCGGCATCGTTGTCGGATTCCACGTAGAGCATGCCGTGCTCGAGTCCCTGGCCGTGGAGCCAGTCGAGGCCGGCCCGGGTGAGCGCGTCGCCGAGCCCGCGCCCGTGGAAGTCGGGATCGACGCCGATGACATAGATCTCACCCAGGGGTGGGTCAACGGCGCGATGCTCCTTGGTCCAGCAGAAACCGGCCAGCCGGCCATCGACCTCATAGAGCCGAAAGCCGTCGGGGTCGTACCACGGCTCGCGTTGGATCGATTCGATGTCGTCCCGGGTGCGCCCGCCCTGTTCGGGATGCCAGGCAAAGGCCCGGTTGTTCACTTCGAGGAACGCATCGAGGTCGTCGGGGGTGTAGGCCCGGGTCTGTATTCTCGGTATCCGTTCGTCGGGTTTGGCCGGAAGCGGACATCGGAGTTGCCATAAATCGCGGTAGGCCACAAAGCCGGCTCGTTCGGCGCCGTCGCTGCGCACGTCGGAGGCCTGAAGCGCTTCGACCCAGAATTCGAGCCGCCCTCCGCCGGCCCAGGCGGCGGCCTCGGAAACCGCTTCGAGCGCAGCACCGATGGCCGCTGCGTCGGCGGTCGCCGGCTCGACGGTGACGACCCAGCCATTGGCTCCAGGACTGGCCTGGGCCGCTCCGTAGGACCCGTGGGCCTCGATTGCCGTCATGGCGCCGACGATACCGGCCCGAGCCACCGAAACAATCTTGGCAAAAAGTGAACTGGCGCCCCCGAAGGGGCGCCAGTCGGCGACACTGGGCGGCGGATCCCAAGTGTGTCGCCATTACCAGGTGGCGGGAACCTGGTGGGGTGAGCATACCAACTTATGGAGTGAAGTCCAGCTCACATTGGACCAGCGTATGGATTTCTAACCGCTCGGTAGGTCGCGTTGAGCGACCCGCAGGCTGCGTTCGGCTTGGCGTAGGCCGCGCTCGACGTTGTAGAGCCGGATCGAGATGTCCTCGCGGGGCGTGTCGACGTAGGTCTTGGCCATGGCGGTGATCCGCTCGATGAGCTCTTCGATCGCGGTGGCGATCGAAGACAGTTCGGCGGCGTCGCTGCTGTGCATGGCGCCACCCTCGCAGCGAACCCGTCCGGTCGCGAAATCGAGCCGGTCCGGCCCGACGATGCCGATACCGTGGTGGGCTCATGTTGCAGCGCCTGGACCTCCGCGGAATCACCGGCCCGATCACTCCGCATCTTCCGCGGCCTGAGGTCGACGGCGATGAACCGGTCGACGCGGTTCGAGCCATTCTCGACTCCGTGCGCCGAGACGGTGACGCGGCGATTCGCGACTACACCGAGCGCTTCGACGGTGTCGCGCTCGACGACCTCCGGGTACCGACCGAGGCGCTCCGGGCCGCGCTCGACGCGACCCCCGCCGACGTGCGGGATGCCCTCGAGCTCGCCCATCACAACGTGGCCGAGTACCACCGCCACCAGCGGCCCGCCGACCAGCGCTACGAGGCCGACGGCATCGTGGTGCGCAGCCTCTTCCGCCCGGTGGAGCGGGCCGGGTGCTACGTGCCCGGGGGCCGCGCTCTCTATCCGTCGACGGTGCTGATGACCGCCGTCCCGGCCCGGGTGGCCGGCGTCGACCAGGTCGTGCTGTGTGTGCCGCCGGGCCCCGATGGCCTGCCCCCCGAGGTCACAATGGCCGCGGCCGCGGTCGCTGAGGTCGACGAGGTCTACGCCGTCGGTGGCGCCCAGGCCATCGCGGCCATGGCCTACGGCACCGAGACCATCGCTCCCGTCGATGTCATCGTCGGGCCGGGCAACATCTACGTCGCCATCGCCAAGCGGGAGGTCGCCGGCGTGGTCGGTGTGCCCTCGTCGTTCGCCGGGCCTTCCGAGGTCGTCGTGATCGCCGACGGCACCGACCCGGTCGAGCTGGCCGCCATCGACGTGGTCGTGCAGGCCGAACACGGCCCCCACGGGTTGGCCTGGTTGGTCACCTGGTCGCCCGACGTCGCCGACGCAGCCGCTGCCGCGGTGGCCGAGATCGTCGCCGCTTCGCCCCGCCGGGCCGATATCGAAGCCACGTTGGCCGCGGCGGGCATCGTCGCCCTCGTCGATGGCCCGGAGCAAGCGATGGCGGTCGCCAACGCCATCGCCCCCGAGCACCTCCAGCTGATGACGGCCGACAACGAGGCCCTGGTGGCGGCTACCCGCCACGCCGGCGCGGTGTTCTGCGGACCGTCGGCACCGGCCAGTTTCGGCGACTACATCGCCGGCCCCAGCCACGTGCTGCCCACCAATGGCTCGGCTCGCTTCTCCCAGTCGCTCACCACGTTCGATTTCGTGAAGGATGTCCACGTCGTCGACATCGACGCCGAAGCCGCCGACCGGCTGGCGCCCCACGTGGAGGCCCTGGCCACCGCCGAGGGCCTGGCCGCCCACGCCCAATCGGCCCGGATGAGGCGAGCTCGGCAATGACTAGCCAGACAAATGGCAGCGATGGCCGGAGCAAAGCCGAGCGAAATGAGCGAGGCACCGGGCGAGACGAAGGCGAGCTCGGCAATGAATAACCGCGACGAAATGGCTGGCGAAACCGGAGCAAAGCCGAGCGAAGTGAGTGAGGCACCGGGCGAGACGAAGGCGAGCTCGGCAGTGAACAACCGCCCTAGCGTGAGATCAGATGTGGCCTTGATGGCGGGGTACCACTCGCCCCAGATCGATGTCGAGGTTCGGCTCAACACCAACGAGGCGCCGGTGGCACCGCCGGCCGAGCTGGGCCAACGGCTGGCCGCGCTGGTGCGCGAGCTCGATTGGAATCGCTACCCCGATCGGGACGCCGGCGAGCTTCGGGCGAAAATCGCGGCCGGCTACCGGGGCCAGAACGGTGGTCTGACCGCCTCGCATGTCTTCGCGGCCAACGGCTCCAACGAGGTGCTGCAAACCTTGCTGCTGGCCTACGGCGGTCCGGGCCGCACCGCCCTCACCTTTGAACCCACGTATGCCCTGCACAGCCATCTGGCCAAGATCACGGGCACTGCGGTGCTGCAGGGGGAACGCCGCGACGATTTCACCCTCGACGTCGACCAAGCGGTCGCCCTGGTCGGCGAGCATCAGCCCCACGTCGTGTTCCTCTGTTCGCCGAACAACCCGACCGGCATGATCGATCCGCCCGATTCGGTGCCCCGCATGCTCGATGCGGTGACCGACTACGGCGGATTGTTGGTGGTCGACGAGGCCTACGGGCAGTTCGCGCCCCGATCAGCGGTCGAGCTCGTCGACGACGATCGGCCCCTCGTCGTCACCCGCACCTTCTCCAAGACGTGGTCGATGGCGGCCTTGCGGCTGGGTTACGCCCTGGCCCCGACGTGGCTGGTCGACGAACTCGACAAGGTGGTGCTGCCGTATCACCTCGACGCCCTGACCCAAGCCTCGGGGTCGCTCGCCCTCGACTACCGCGAGGCGATGGAGGCCCGGGTCGCGCAGCTGGTGGGCGAGCGCGAACGGCTCAGCCAAGGCCTGGCCGACCTGCCGGTGCAGGTGTGGCCCTCGTCGGCGAACTTCATCTTGTTCCGGCCCGAGCGCGCGGCCGGTGTCGAGGTCTGGCAGCAACTGGTCGATCGCTCGGTGCTGGTGCGCAACTGCGCCAGCTGGCCCCGTCTGGAGGGCTGTCTGCGGGTCACCGTCGGCACACCCGAGGAAAACGATCGGTTCCTGGCCGCCCTCGCCGATATCGTCGCTCCATGAGTTCGCGCACCGCCACCCGCCAACGCAGCACCAAGGAGACCTCGATCGAGATCATCATCGATCTCGACGGCTCCGGCACCACGAACTGCTCGACCGGGCTGCCCTTCTTCGACCACATGCTCGACCAACTCGGCCGCCACGGCGGGTTCGATCTCACGGTGCAGGCCACCGGCGACCTGCACATCGATGCCCACCACACCGTCGAGGATGTCGGCATCGCCCTGGGCGAGGTGTTTCGCGAGGCCTTGGGCGACAAGACCGGCGTGCGCCGGTTCGCGTCGATGCGGGTGCCGCTCGACGAAGCGGCGGTCGAGGTCATCCTCGACCTCTCCGGTCGGCCCTACTTCCACTACGACTGCGATTTTCCCGGCGAGAAGATCTTGAGCGATCCGCCGTTCGATCCCCAGCTGATCGAGGAGTTCTGGCGGGCCTTCGTGACCGCGTCGGCCATCACGCTGCACCTCGTACTGGTGCGGGGAAAGAACACCCACCACATCATCGAGGCCGGATTCAAAGCGGTGGCCCGTTCGCTGCGAGATGCGGTGCGGGTCGAGGGTGGTGGCGTGCCGTCGACCAAGGGCACCCTGTGAGCTCCGAGGCGCGCCCGCCGTTGTTGGCGGTCCTCGATTACGGCATCGGCAACCTTCGCTCGGCCCAGAAGGGCCTGCAGAAGGCCGGCGCCGACGCACAGCTCACCGCCGATCTCGATCTGATCGCCGCGGCCGATGCGGTGGTGCTGCCCGGCGTCGGCGCGTTCGGCCGGTGCATGGAGGAACTGCACAGCACCGGGCTGGCTTCGGTCGCCATCGAAGCGGCGGATTCGGGCCGCCCGTTCCTCGGGATCTGTGTGGGTATGCAGCTGATGTGTGCCGGCAGCGAGGAATCACCCGGCATGCCCGGGCTCGGCATCTTCGACGTCCCGGTCGAGCTCTTGCCGCCCGGTCTCAAGCGCCCGCAGATGCAGTGGAACCCGGTCACCGCGACCGGGCCATCGGTGCTGCTCGATGGCCTCGACGGCGACTGGTTCTATTTCGTGCACTCCTACGCGGTCGCTCCGAACCCCGACATCGTCGGGGTCTGCGACTACGGCGGACCGGTGTCGGCGGTGATCGAGCGGGGCAACGTCATGGCCACCCAGTTCCACCCGGAGAAGTCGGGCGCGGCCGGCCTTCGCCTGTTGCAGAACTTCGTGGCCCACGTGGCCAGTTCCGTTCCGGAAGGGGCCGCATGAGCTTCGAGCTCTATCCGGCCATCGACCTGCTGGGCGGGCGCTGCGTGCGCCTGTACCAGGGCGACTACGACCAGGCCACGCACTACGGCGACGACCCGGTCGCGCAGGCCAAGGCCTTCGAGGCCGCCGGTGCGCCGTGGATCCACGTGGTCGATCTCGACGCGGCGAAGACCGGCCAGCCCACCAATCGCGAGGCCATCGCCGCCGTGGCCCAGGCGGTGTCGGTGCCGGTGCAGACCGGTGGTGGCGTCCGCAGCGCCGACGCGGCCAAGGCCTTGTTCGACGCCGGCGTCGCTCGGGTGGTCATCGGCACCGCGGCGATGGAGGACCCGGCGATGGTGCGGGCGGTGGCCGCCGAATACCGGGTCGCGGTCGGCCTCGACGTTCGGGGCCGAGAGGTCGCGGTGCGGGGCTGGACCGAGGGCTCGGGCCGTCAGTTGGTCGATGTCGCCGACGAGTTCAGCGATGCCGGGGTCGAGGCCCTGGTCGTCACCCAGATCGCTCGCGACGGCACCCTCGAAGGCCCCGACATAGAGGGCCTCACCGAAACGCTCAGCGCCACTACGGTGCCGGTCGTAGCCTCGGGCGGCGTGGGAACCCTGCAGCACATCGCCGACCTTCTGCCGGTCGAAGCGTCCGGTCGTTCCCTGGCCGGCGTGATCGTCGGCCGGGCCATCTACGACGGATTGGTCGATGTGGCCGACGCCGTCGCCCTCACCCAGGGGGCCCCATGACTACTGCGGCCCGAGTCATCCCGTGCCTCGACGTCGACGCCGGTCGAGTGGTCAAGGGCGTGAACTTCGTCGACCTGGTCGACGCCGGCGATCCGGTCGAACTCGCGGCTCGGTACGACCTCGAGGGAGCCGACGAGCTCGTGTTCCTCGACATCACCGCTTCGTCGGATCAACGCGACACCATCGTCGACGTCGTACGCCGCACCGCGGAAGAGGTCATGATCCCGTTCATGATCGGCGGCGGTATCCGCAGCGTCGACGACGCCCGGCGATTGTTGCGAGCCGGTGCCGACAAGACGTCGATCAACACCGCCGCGGTGAAGCGGCCCGAACTCATCGCCGAAATTTCGGCCGAGTTCGGCGCCCAGTGCACGGTGGTGTCGATCGACGCTCGCCGTAGCACCGATGCCCACGCCCCCAAGAGCGGCTTCGAGGTCTACACCCATGGCGGCCGCACCCGCACCGGCATCGACGCCCTCGAGTGGGCGGCTGAATGCGAGCGCCTCGGCGCGGGCGAGATCATGCTCACCTCGATGGACCGCGACGGCACCCGCGACGGTTTCGACATCGAGATGACCAAGGCGGTCAACGCCGTCATCGGCGTGCCGCTCATCGCCAGCGGAGGAGTCGGCGGGCTCGATCACCTGGCCGAGGGTGTGCTCGACGGCGGCGCCGACGCCGTGCTCGCGGCCTCGATCTTCCACTTCGGCGAATACAGCGTCGCCGAAGCCAAGGCCCACATGGCCAGCCGCGGGGTCACCGTTCGCCCGGTGTAGCCCAGGCCCCCATTCTGATTGCGGAAAACCACCGTAGGGGTGGTCAACGGCAAGAATTTCGCAGGTGGGCCGGTCGGGCTAGGTTCACTCGCCATGGTGACCCAAGCTGACGTCGAACGGTTTCAGATGGCGGGGCAGGACATCCCGCACCTGATCGACTTGTGGGCCGACACCCAGCCCGACACGCCGCTGCTGGTGTGGGAGCCCCGGGACGGCGCGGCCCAGACCTGGAC
>JABDJW010000005.1 GCA_013002375.1 Acidimicrobiales bacterium
GGGGGCGGCGGCGGTGGAGGAGGAGGTGGCGGCGGCGCGGTCTGCATCTTCATGAAGCGATGCGTCGTGTACATCACGTTGCCCGACCAGACCACACCGACACCGACGTGGGTGAATTCGGGGTCGACCAGGTTCGCAAAGTGGCCGGGGCTGGCCACGAAGGCATCCATCAGGGCTTGCACGGTCGGGCCGACGCCGACGTTCTCGCCCAACTTGAGCCACGGCGCCGTGAGACCGGCGCTGATCGGGTTGGCGTGCGAGATCTGACCGGCGCTCGCCATGCTCTGAGCCCAGCTGCGAGACAGGCTCGACAACTCGCCATGGACCGCCAACGCGGGCAATCCGTTTTGGGCACGAACGTTGTTGATGGCGCTCACGAACGCCGACTCTTCACCGGCAAACGCCGCGGCATCTGGCGCACCCGCGCCGAGGGGGAGAAGCACGGCGAGCAGGAATCCGGCCGCGATGCTGTGGAAGAGCTTTCGCATGACATCCAAGGCATCGACGGGCCGACCATCGCGCTTGAGGCATCTCGGTGACTTTTTCAGCCTTGAACAAACATCCGTGATGGCGCGACATATTCGAGCGCCCGTCGGTGCTCGGCGTCGCGCTTCGTGGTGAACTGGGCAGATGACCACTGCGCCGCGCCCCATTCCGGAGGCGACCGTCACCCGGTTGCCCGGTTACCGCGCCGTGCTGGTCGAGCTCGATGCTGATGGTCAACAGACGGTGTCGTCGGAACAACTCGCCGAGCAGGCCGGCGTCAACGCGGCCAAAGTCCGCAAGGACCTGTCCTACCTCGGTAGCTACGGCACTCGCGGCGTCGGGTATGACGTCCGATTCTTGCTGTTCCAGGTCAGCCGGGTCTTGGGCCTCACGACCGACTGGCCTGTGGTCATCGTCGGCATGGGCAACCTGGGGCGAGCCCTGGCCAACTACCGCGGCTTCGCCGAGCGCGGTTTCCCGGTGGCGGCCTTGGTCGACATCGATCCCGAGAAGGTGGGTGGGTCGGTCGCCGGCATCCCCATCACGCCGCTGGCCCAGCTCGATTCCGTCGTCGCCGCGCAAGCGATCTCGATCGGCATCATCGCCACTCCGGCCGACGCCGCGCAGATGGTGGCCGACCGCCTTGTCGCGGCGGGCGTGTCCTCGATATTGAACTTCACCCCCACGATGGTCAACGTGCCCGAGGACGTGCCGCTTCGTCAGGTCGATCTGGCCACCGAGTTGCAGATCCTGAGCTTCTACCAGCAACAGCATTCCGGCCCCCAGAAGGCAGTCATGGGTCCCCCGGCTGACTTGGCGTAGCGGCAACAATCGGGCAATCCTGTAGTGTCCTCTCCGGTAGTGGATACCGTGGTATCGCGGCGGTTCCTGCCGTCGCTTTCTGTCACAGAAAGAACTCTCTCGTGTCCCTCGTCGTCATCGGGCTGAACCAGCGGCTAGCGCAGCTCGACCTCCTCGAGCGCATGAACATCGCCGCCGATGCTCTGCCCAAGGCGCTGCACGACGTCTGCTCTCGGGAGCACGTGGCCGAGGCCGTGGTGCTCAGTACCTGCAATCGCACCGAGGTCTACGTCGAAGCCGAGAAGTTCCACGGTGCGTACGACGATGTCCGCTCGTTCCTCAGCGAGACCAGTGGCATGCTGCCCGAGGAATTCAGCCATCATCTGTACACGTACTACGACGCCGACGCGGTGCGGCATCTGTTCACGGTGGCGTCGGGTGCCGATTCGGTCGTGCTGGGCGAGACCGAGGTCCTGGGTCAGGTACGCGGTGCGTGGGAAACCGCCCTCGCCGAGCGCTCGGTCGGATCCACCCTCAAGCCCCTGTTCCGGCAGGCGATCGAGGTCGGCAAACGAGCTCGGACCGAAACCGGCATCTCCCGCCACATCACCTCGGTCTCCCAGGCCGCGGTCGCGATGGCCGCTGAACGGCTCCAGTCCCTCGCCGGCCGATCGGTGTTGCTGCTGGGCGCCGGTGAGATGGGTCGCGGCATGGCCATCGCATTGCACGCAGCCGGTGTCGATCGGATTCTGGTCGCCAATCGAACGTTCGAACGGGCCGCCGAACTGGCCGATCTCCTCGACGGCGAAGCGGTGCCGCTCGATCAACTCCCGACCGCGCTGGGCCAGGTCGACGTCCTGCTCACCTCCACCGGTGCGTCGTCGCTGATCGTCGAGCAGGGCACGATCGGCGATCTCATGGCCAAGCGGCCCGACCACCCATTGCTGATCGTCGACATCGCCGTGCCCCGCGACATCGATCCCGGCGCGGGGTCGATCCCGAACGTCACCCTGCTCGACATGGACGATCTGAAGGCGTTTGCCGATGCCGGCCTGGCCGAGCGCCGCCGCGAGCTGGCGTCGGTCCACTCGATCATCGATCAAGAAGTGATCCGATACCTCGACCTCAGCACGACCCGTGAAGTCGAACCGGTGGTCGCTGCGTTGTTCGAGCGCAGCCGTCTTGTCCGCGATGCAGAGTTCGAACGATTCAACAGCCGGCTGTCCGCACTGGACGACGATCAACGCGAGGCGGTCGAGGCTCTCGTCCACGGACTGTTGGGCAAAATGCTGCACGACCCGGTCCAACGTTTGAAGCGCGCGGCCGGCACCGCTCGTGGCGACCGCCTGGCCGAGGCCCTCACCGAGCTCTTTGACCTGTAGCTCGTCACTTCGGGGCGGGCCGTGGCCGAGCTAGGCCAGGATGGAACGATCCGGGCCGCGACCCGAGGCAGTGCCTTGGCCCGATGGCAGACCGACTACGTCGCCGGTCTGCTCACCCATCAGCACCCGGACGTCATCGTCGAGCCGGTAGTGGTGCAGACCACCGGTGACACCCGGCTCGATGTCCCGATTCACGAGATCGGGGGCAAGGGCGTGTTCGTCAAAGAGGTGCAGGCCGCCGTGCTCGATGGTCGGGCCGACATCGCGGTGCACTCGGCCAAGGACCTACCGGCGATCACCCCCGCCGGGTTGGTGCTGGCTGCGATCCCGATGCGGGCCGATCCACGCGACGCGATGGTGGGTTGTGCGTTCGCCGACCTACCCGATGGTGCTCGGGTCGGCACCGGCTCGGTTCGGCGCCGCGCCCAGTTGGCCAACCTGCGCCCCGACCTCGAGTTCGGCGAGCTGCGCGGCAATATTGCGACCCGGCTCCAGAAGGCGGCCGACTTCGATGCCATCGTGATGGCCGCCGCTGCGCTCGATCGACTCGGCGAGGAGCCCGCTCACGTCGAACGTCTCGATCCCGAAGTCATGCTGCCGCAGGTCGGCCAGGGTGCGTTGGCGGTCGAGTGCCGCGCCGACGAGACGGAACTCCTGGCCACGCTGCATGCGATAACGCACGTGGACACCGACGTCGCGGTCCGAGCCGAGCGGGGCTTTCTCCGGGAGCTGGGGGGCGACTGTGATCTCCCCGCCGGTGCGTTCGCGACGATTGAGGACGGCCAACTCCGGGTCCGAGCCATGGTGGCCGATCTCGACGGCCGTATCGTCCTGCGTGAGACCGCCCGCGGCGCGGTGGACGACGCCGAGCCACTCGGGGCCGGCCTGGCCCGGCGATTGCTCGACGAGCGGGGCGGCCGGGCCCTGCTGAACCGATGAACCCGGTTGGACCGATGAACCAGCCGCTCGACGGTCTGCGGATCGTGGTCACGCGAGCGGCCGAACAGGCCGACGTCCTCGTCGCCGCACTGGCCGACCGAGGCGCCGATGTCGTCGTGGTGCCGACGATTGCCATCGTCGATCCGGCCGATGCGGGTGCGGCATTGCGGGTGGCGGCCCGGCACCTCGACGACTACGACTGGCTGTTGTTGACCTCGACCAACTCGGTCGAACGGGTGGCGGCCGTATTCGAGCCGGGCCAGCGGGCGGCGCTGCCGCTGGCCGTCGTCGGCACCCGCACCGCCGCGGCCGCGACGGCTGCCGGGTTCCGGGTCGAGCTGGTTCCCGATCAGTACTCCGGCGAAGGGGTGCTCGGCGCGATGCCGGCGCCACCCGCATCCGGTGGGGCGATTCTCTTTCCGCGCGCATCGCTCGGCCGTGACGTCCTCCCCGACGGACTGCGGGCCGCGGGCTGGCGAGTCGACATCATCGAGACCTATCGCACCATCGCCGCGGAGATTACGGATGATCAACGAGCCGCAGTGGCCGATACTGATCTGGTGACGTTCACCTCACCCTCGACCTTCACCGCGTACATCGAGAACATGACGCCCGACGTGGGAGCCATCGCATCGATCGGACCGGTCACCACCGCGGCAATTCGAGCCGCGGGCCACGAGGTCGCGGTGGAGGCGTCGCCCCACACGATCGACGGACTGGTCGAGGCCATCGTCACGTGGGCCGAGGTCGACCGATGAAGATCTCCGCCATCGTGCTGGACTTCGACGGCACGATCATCGACACCGAATGGCCGCACTTCGAAGCGGTGCGGGGGGCGTACCGCGAACTCGGGGCCGAGCTCACCCTCGATCAGTGGCAGCACCGCATCGGTCGGGCCGACAACAAGCCGTGGATCGAAGATCTCCGCGAGCTGGCCCCATCCGGCACCGATGTCGAGGAACTGGCCGATCGCTGGCGAGCGCACAAGAACGCGGCCACCACGACGCAACCCATCCGCCCCGGCATCGAAGAACTGATGGGGCGGGCCTGGATGGCCGGTTTGCCGGTGGCAGTGGCCAGCAGCTCATCCCACAGCTGGGTCGCTCCTCATCTCGAGCGGCTGGGGCTGGCTGATCTCGTACACGCAGTGCGCACCCGTGACGATGTCGAGCATGCCAAGCCGTGGCCCGACGTCTACCTGGCCGCGTGCGATGCGATGGCCGTCGACCCGGCCAGTGCGGTGGCCATCGAGGACAGTCACAACGGCTGCGTGGCGGCCAAGGCGGCCGGACTGTCATGCGTCGCGGCTTATCACACGGTCACTGCAGGGCAGGATTTCTCGATGGCCGATGTCGTGGTTCCGGACCTGACCCACCTCGAACCCGGAACCCTCGGCCTTCCCTGACCCGCTGCCGGCCTTCCCTGACCCGCTGCTGGTTTGTCGTCGCCGCGCTCTGGGCCCGACACTGGGGCGGTGACTTTTCCTCAACGCCGTCTCCGCCGGTTGCGCCGAACGCCGGCGCTCCGCCGCCTGGTGGCCGAAACTCGCCTGGGCGTCGACGATCTGATCGCGCCGCTGTTCGTCCGCGAAGGCATCGCCGAGCCCCAGCCGATCGCCTCGCTCCCGGGCGTGGTGCAACACACCCAGGACAGCCTGCGGGCCGAGGTCGAGTCGCTCCGCACCCTCGGCGTGCCCGCAGTGATTCTCTTCGGTGTGCCCGAACACAAGGACGCCGAGGGATCCGAGTCTTGGAATCCCGACGGTGTGGTGCAGGTGGCGCTGCGCAACCTGCGCGCCGACATGGGCCCCGACCTCGTCGTGATGGCCGACCTGTGTGTCGACGAATACACCGACCACGGCCACTGCGGCGTGCTCGATGGTCAGGGGTCGGTCGACAACGACGCCACCCTCGATCTCTACATGCGCGCCGCAGTCGCTCAAGCCGAGGCGGGTGCCGATGTGATCGCACCGTCGGGGATGATGGACGGCCAGGTCTTCGCCATCCGCGAAGCGCTCGACGACGCCGAGTTCGACCAAGCGATCATCCTGGCCTACGCCGCGAAGTACGCATCGGCGCTGTACGGGCCGTTCCGCGACGCGGTCGATGTCACGATCGCCGACGGCGGCGACCGCAAGGGCTACCAACAGGATCCGGCCAACGCCCGCGAATCGCTGGAGGAGATCCGCGCCGATGTCGCCGAAGGGGCTGACATGGTCATGGTCAAACCGGCCGGCGCGTATCTCGACGTCATCGCCCACGCGCGCGCCGAGCTCGACATCCCTCTCGCCGCGTACCAAGTCTCGGGCGAGTACGCCATGATCAAGGCGGCGGGGGCCAACGGCTGGCTCGACGGCGACGCGGTGGCGTTCGAGACCCTGACCGCGATCAAGCGGGCCGGCGCCGACATGATCCTCACCTACTTTGCGCGCGAGGTCGCCGAGACCCTCGCCGCCCGCTGATCGGACGCGATCATGAGCACTGGCCCAGAACCCCGCAACACTGAACTCCGCAACCCTGAACCCCACAACAACGAAGCCCTGTTCGAGCGGGCCAAGCTGGTCCTGCCCGGCGGGGTGAACTCGCCGGTACGCAGCTTCGGCTCGGTCGGCGGTACCCCCTACTTCGTCGAGCGGGCCGAGGGGCCCTACGTGTTCGACATCGAGGGCAAGCGCTACATCGACTACGTGATGAGTTATGGCCCGAACATCCTCGGCCATGCGCACCCGGCGGTCATCGGCGCGGTGCAGACCGCGGCCGCGGCCGGCACGACGTACGGCGCGCCGACCGAGAACGAAGTCGTGATGGCCGAGGAAATGGCCCGGCGGATCGATGGTCTCGAGATGGTGCGCCTCACCTCCAGCGGTACCGAAGCAGCGATGTCGGCCATTCGGCTGGCCCGAGGCGCAACCGGCCGCGACAAGATCATCAAGTTCGCCGGCTGTTACCACGGCCACGCCGATTCGCTCCTGGCGGCCGGCGGGAGCGGCATCGCGAACCAGGGGCTGTCGGGGTGCGATGGCGTGCCCGATGGCGCGGTCGCCGACACCATCGTCGCCCCGTGGAACGTGGTACCCGACATCGACGAATCGATCGCAGTGGTCTGCGTCGAACCGGTGCCGGCCAACATGGGGTTGGTGGCACCGGCCCCCGGCTTCTTGGCCGAACTGCGAGCGGCGTGTGATGCCGCGGGTGCGATGTTGTTGTTCGACGAGGTCATCACCGGGTTCCGGCTGGCCTACGGCGGTGCCGTGGAGTGGAGCGGCGTGCAGCCCGACGTCTGGTGTTTCGGCAAAGTCATCGGCGGCGGGCTCCCGGTCGGTGCCTACGGCGCCAGCCGCGAGGTCATGGGCCACATCGCGCCCCTCGGTGGGGTGTACCAAGGGGGCACGCTGTCGGGCAACCCGCTCGCGACGGCCGCCGGCTTGGCCGCGCTCGGCGAGCTCACCCCTGATGCCTATCGCCGCCTCGACCGCACGGCCACCAAGCTGGCCCTCGGCATGCAGGCCGCCTTCGATGCGGCCGGCGTGGCCGCTGTGGTGCCCCGGGTGGGCACGTTGGTCGGCTTGTTCTTCGGCACCGAGGCCCCGACCAACTTCGACGAAGCGCAGGCCCTCGCCGACAACGGGGTGTATCCCCGTTTCTTTCACGGGATGCTCGAACGGGGGGTGGCGTTGGCGCCGGGCCCCTACGAGATCTTGTTCCCGTCGCTGGTCCACAGCGACGACATCATCGACGAAACGGTGGCCGTCGTGGCCGAGGTCGCCGCAACCCTCTGACCGGAGGTGGGGCGATGCTTGCGGGGATTTGGTGGTGGGGCGACGAGTGTCAGGAGCGAGGGGCAACTCTTCGAGTTGCAGTCGAGTTGCTCGCTGCGCTCCCAACGTCGCCAACGAGCGGGGAAGATAGGGCCGACTGACTCATGCCCGAACGTTGAGATTCCCACCACTCTGGGTGATGTGGCCGACCACCGCCGAACCGGCATCTTCCAGACGCTCTTCGTCTTGGTCGCGCTGGGCCTGACCACGCTCTACGCGCTCGGCTCCGAGGACGTCGGCATCGCCGATGCGGCCGGACCGGCATCGGGCACCGACGTGGGTGAAGCCCAGGTCGAGTACCGCACCGAATCGGTCACCTACGGTGAGCACTTCGAAGCGGTCGCCGCCTACCGGGTGGTCGATGGTTCGGTCGTCGGCGCCTCGCTCGAGCACATCGAGCTCTGGAGCCAGGTCCACGAGATTCTGCCCGTCACCTACGCCAACCGCATCCGGCAGTTCGGTCTGTTCGCCGAAGGCCCGGCCAACACGGTGGCCATGGTGCATCAGTCCGGCGTTGACTCCAGTGCCTGGATCCTGTCGATCGACGTCGCCGACGCCGGCGATCGTGAGCTACTGGCCGAGACCCTGGTGCACGAGGTCGCCCACCTCGCCACCCTGCACACCGGCGCCTTCACGTTTGTGCCCCGCATCACGGAGGCCGAGTGCGACGGCATCATGCTCGACATCGGCTGCGCCCATCCTGGTTCGCTCATGGCCGAGTGGATCGAGGCCTTCTGGCCCGACGTGACCGCCGCCCCGACGTTCGATGCCGACGCCTTCGTCGCGCAGTACGCGACGACCGCGCCGCACGAGGATCTGGCCGAGACGTTCCTGCACTGGGCGCACCGCGAACCGGTGCCGTTCGGTTCGGTGCTGGCCGACAAGTACGCCATGTTCGACGCCAACCCCGAGCTGGTCGATCTGCGGGACGACCTGACCGCCCTGCGGGCCGGACACGGGCACTAGTTCGCAAAAGCAGGCACTGGCTCGCGCCGGCAGGCACTGGCTCGCGCCGGCAGGACTAGGCCCGGGCCGCCGATTCCGGGACGAGGCGGGTCATGGCTGCGATGGCCTTGTAGGCCGCTTCGGCGGGGCCGAGCTCGTCCTCGCGCAGCAGGTTCGCCATGATCCGCAGCGCCCAATCCATCAGCGTGTGTGACTGCATGCCGACGCGGGTCAGTTCCTTGATCAACCGAGGATTGCCGATGATCTTGGCGAACAACCGAGCCACCTTGAAGTACAGGCGGAACTCGTCGTCGAGGAGCTGCGGGTAGCGCTGGATGGCGAGGCCGTCGCCGGTGGCCAGCGACTCGGCGATCAGGGTCGAGGCCAGCCGACCGGTTTCGTAGGCGTAGTCGATGCCCTCGCCGTTGAACGGGTTGATCGAGCCGGCGGCGTCACCGACGATCAACCAGTTCGGCCCGACCTTGGGATTGACCGAGCCGGCCATCGGGAGGCGCCCGCCGGTCGGAGGCGCGATCGGGTTCTCGGGATCGATGCCCCAGTAGGACGGGAGGGTGGCCGAGAACTCGGCCATGAGATAGCTGGTGTTGATCGCCTTCCAGTCCCGAAAGGTGGACAGCAAGCCGATCCCGACGTTGATCGTCCCGTTGCCGACCGGGAAGATCCAGCCGTAGCCCGGCACGCTGTTGCCTCGGCGATCGCGCACGTCGAGCGCGCTCTCGATCCAGGGGTCGTCGTGCATCGGGCTCTCGAAGTAGCCGCGGATCGCCATGCCCTGCGGGTAGGTGCGGTCGCGGCCGGTGCCGAGGGCACGACCGAATCGGGAGTTGGCCCCGTCGGCGACCACCACGTAGCGGGCGTGAATGTCGCGGGTCTCGCCGGAGGCGACATCCTTCACGGTCGCGCCGAGCAGCATGCCGTTGCGGGTAATGGGCGTGACCGCTTCGGTGCCTTGATGAATGGTGGCGCCGGCGTTGCTGGCGTTCTCGGCGACGAATTGATCGAGATCGCACCGGCGCACCACGTAGCCGTAGTTGGGGTAGTCGGGGTGATCGGGCCAGGCCAGCTCGAGGGTCTTGCCGTGGGCGATGGCCCGCAAGCCGTCGTAGCGGTGGTACTGCTCGAGGTTCGACGCGAGGCCCATGTCCTGCAATTGCTTGACGGCCCGGGGGGTCAGGCCGTCGCCGCAGGTCTTGTCGCGCGGGAACTGCTTCTTCTCGACGCACACGACGTCCAGCCCGTGTTGCGCCGCCCAGTAGGAGGTCGCGGCACCGCCCGGCCCGCCACCTATCACCAGGAGGTCATGTCGTTCGCTCGACGTCATGGC
>JABDJW010000054.1 GCA_013002375.1 Acidimicrobiales bacterium
GCCATGACCACCAGCCTCCAAGACCTCCTCGACGCCCAGCGAACCGATTTCATACAACGTCACATCGGCCCGACCCCGGCTGATGTGGCGACCATGCTCGAGGTGCTGGGCGAAGCATCACTCGCGGCGTTGGTCGACGCGGCCGTCCCGGGGTCGATCCGCCAATCCGACCCACTCGACCTGCCGGGCCCCGAAACCGAGGACGTGATCCGGGCCGAGGTCGCCGACCTCGCGGCGCAGAACCAAGTGCTCACCTCGCTGATCGGTGCCGGTTACTACGGCACGATCACTCCCCCGGTCATCTTGCGCAACGTGCTCGAGAACCCGGCCTGGTACACCGCGTACACGCCCTATCAACCCGAGATCAGCCAGGGCCGACTCGAGGCCCTGCTGAATTTCCAGACCATGCTGGCCGACCTCACCGGCATGGACATCGCCAACGCGTCGATGCTCGATGAAGCAACCGCGGCGGCCGAGGCCATGACCCTGCTCCACCGGGTCTCGAAGGCCAAGAACGACACGTTCTTCGTCGATCGCGACTGCCACCCCCAGACCCTCGCCGTCATCGCGACCCGAGCCGAGCCCCTCGGCCTGCAGGTCGTCACCGGCGACCCGGCCGGTGACTTACCCGACGAAATGTTCGGCGCGTTGCTGCAGTACCCCGGATCGAGCGGGGCCATCGCCGATCTCGCGCCGCTGGTTCAGGCGGTCGCCGAGCGGGGCGGCAAGACCGCCGTCGCGGCCGACATCTTGGCCCTCGTCCTGCTGAAGTCGCCAGGGAGCGCCGGCGCGGACTGCGTTGTCGGATCCACCCAACGTTTCGGCGTGCCGATGGGCAACGGCGGCCCACACGCCGGTTACCTCGCCACCCGATCGGACTATCAACGCTCCCTGCCCGGCCGCTTGGTCGGCACATCGATCGACACCAAGGGCCGCCCGGCCCACCGGCTGGCCCTCCAAACCCGCGAACAACACATCCGGCGCGAGAAAGCGACCAGCAACATCTGCACCGCTCAGGTGCTCCTGGCCAACATCGCCGGCCTGTACGCCTGCTGGCACGGCCCCAATGGGCTCCGAGCCATCGCCCAACGGGTGCACCGCCTGACAGCCGGCCTGGCCACTGCGCTGCGCCAGGCCGGTTTCGAACTCACCAGCGGCACGTACTTCGACACCATCACCGTGCGCCTCCCCGACCGAGCTCCAGGCATACTCGCCGCGGCCCGCGACGCGGGGATCAACCTGCGCCCGGTCGACGAGACCCTCGTCGGCATCAGCCTCGACGAGACGTCGACCCCCGAGATCGTCGCCGCCGTACTGCTGGCCTTTGGCGTCACCGAGCATGCTCCCGAGGCCTGGACCCTCCCGGCCGATCTCCTGCGGACCGATGAGATCCTCACCCACGATGTGTTCAATGCGCACCACAGCGAGACCGAAATGCTGCGGTACCTGCGCCAGCTGGCCGACAAGGACATCGCCCTCGACCGGTCGATGATCCCGCTGGGCAGCTGCACCATGAAGCTGAACGCGACGACCGAGATGCAGCCGATCACCTGGTCGGGCTTCGCCGACATTCATCCCTTCGCGCCCGCCGAGCAGCGGGCCGGCCATACCGCGCTGGCCGACGCGCTCGAGCAGATGTTGGTCACGATCACCGGCTATGACGCCGTCTCGCTGCAACCCAACGCCGGCTCCCAGGGGGAGTTCGCCGGCTTGCTCGCCATCGCCGCCTACCACCGGGCCAATGGCCAGCCCGATCGCGATCTCTGCCTCATTCCCGCATCCGCGCACGGCACCAACGCGGCATCGGCGGTGATGGCCGGCATGCGGGTCGCGGTGGTCGAGTGCGACGCTCTCGGCAACATCGACGTCGACGACCTCAAACGGCTCCTCGCCGAACATCACGACACCGTCGCAGCGCTGATGATCACCTACCCGTCGACCCACGGCGTCTTCGAGGAATCGGTGCGCGATGTGTGCGCGATGATCCACGATGCCGGCGGCCAGGTCTACCTGGACGGCGCCAACCTGAACGCGATGGTCGGCGTGGCCCAGCCCGGCCGGTTCGGCGCGGACGTCAGCCACCTCAACCTCCACAAGACGTTCTGCATCCCCCACGGCGGCGGTGGTCCGGGGGTTGGGCCGGTTGCGGTCGGCGCCCACCTTGCGCCGTATCTCCCGGGCCATCCGGCCGAACGCCGTCCGGATTCCGCGGGCACGGTCGGGCCGGTGTCGGCAGCACCGAACGGATCGGCCGGCATCTTGCCGATCTCGTACACCTACATCCGGCTGATGGGTGGCACCGGTCTCACGCGGGCCACCGAGGTCGCCATCTGCTCGGCCAACTACATCGCCAAACGCTTGGGTGAGCACTACCCGGTGCTCTACACCGGCCCGAACGGGTACGTCGCCCACGAGTGCATTCTCGATCTCCGACCGCTGCGCGAAGAGACCGGCGTGACGGTGGACGACGTCGCCAAACGTCTGATCGACTACGGGTTCCACGCTCCCACCATGTCGTTCCCGGTCGCCGGCACGCTCATGGTCGAACCGACCGAGTCGGAGTCCTTGGCCGAGCTCGACCGGTTCTGTGACGCAATGATCGCCATCAAGTCCGAGATCGATCAGGTCGGCGCCGGCACGTGGCCGGCCGACGACAACCCACTCGTGAACGCGCCACACACCGCCGACGACGTGGCCGCCGACGAGTGGCCCCACCCCTACTCCCGCACGGTCGCCGCCTATCCGGTCGAGTCTCTTCGCCGGGACAAGTACTGGTCGCCGGTCAGCCGCATCGACGGTGTGCACGGCGACCGAAACCTGGTCTGCGCGTGCACTCCCATCGACGCGTATCGGTAGGTCGACTCAGCGGCCGCTGCCCTCGGCATCAAAGGTCAACATCTCGCCCAGCTCCGGGTTGGGGATGATCAGACAGAGCGCCTCGCGCTGTCCGTCGGCCCAGCCGTCTTCGGCGGGATAGAAGGCGTCGAGGTACAGCGCGCTCTGCTCCCACGTCTGGCCCACAAAGCCTTCGAACTCGGCTACGCAGCGCTCACCGGCGCTGTTGTAGATCGCCTGCTCGTCGTACTCGCCCACGTAGGAGACGGTGACCGTCGCGAACTTCTGGCCGTCGTGCGGGGTCGTGCAGGCCACCGCTTCGACGGATTGCACATACTCTTCGTCGGGCAGGATGAAACAGTCCCCATCCTGCATCGCGAACACGCCGAGGCCGCCGCCTTCGACGATCTCGCCACTTTCGTCGCGGGTGGTGTCGTCTCCGGTGGCGGTGACGCCCCCGAAGATCGCGATGCCGCCGACGACAGCGGCACCGGCCATGCGTCCGATTCCCTTGACCATGCCTTCTACTCCTGTGGTGAATCAACCGTGGTGGCGCAAACGGTTGTTCACGCTTGGTGGTGATCTCGTCAGGATTTTTCGCGACCTTTAGGCATTGGCAAACGTCTGTCCCGTGCGCTTCCCCTCCACGTCCACCCCAAGACTCCAATGCATCCAAACACCTTCAAAGTTCATAGCCGAATGAGCCGATGGGCTCTTTCTGGACACTTTTTGCTACTGTACGGTCTGTCCTATGGCACTGCTTGATCCCGCAGTATCAGGACGTGATGAGGTAGCGGACCTCTTCGATGGACCACGGCGACTCCGGTTGTTCTCCGCGCCCTATCACGCACTGACGACTGACGACATCCTCGACGAAATCACCTTCGCCGTCACGAAGGGTGAGCAGCGCGTCATCGCGAGCCAGAACCTGCACGGCATTCACACCTACCTGCGCAGCCCGCACTACCGGGCTCTGCACGAACGCCCAAAGACCCTCGTGCACATCGACGGTATGCCGCTCGTCTGGGCGGCCAAGGCCCGGGGCGAGCAGCTCACCGGTGAATACCGCACCGCGTGCATCGACTGGATCTACGACGTACTCAGTCTCGCCGACCTGTACGGATGGTCGGTGTTCCACCTCGGCTCGACCGAAGCGGTCTCGGCCGAAGGTGTTGCGGCGCTCCAGGCGCAGTATCCGCGGGTCGAGATCGGCCGCCGGAACGGCTTCTTCGACATGGAACCGACCGGCGCCGAGAACCGCGACGTCGTGGCCGAGATCAACGCCTTCGGCCCCGACATCTTGCTCGTCGGCATGGGCATGGGTCGCCAGGAACGCTGGATCCTCGAGAACATCGACCGTCTCGATGCCTCGGTCGTCATCACCACCGGCGCCATGATGGAACTCATCAGCGGCGAACTCCCGATCCCTCCTCGCTGGATCGCCCGGATGGGCTTCGAGTGGCTGTACCGCCTCTTCGACAACACCGGCGCCGTCGCCGGTCGGTACCTGATCGAACCGTGGC
>JABDJW010000056.1 GCA_013002375.1 Acidimicrobiales bacterium
CCGTTCTGCTCTGGGGCGAGAGGGACCGAGTCCTGCAATCCGGCCAATCCGACGAGATCCGCTCGAAGGTGCCGGACGCCGAAGTCGTGATCAAGGACGGGTGGGATCACTTCCCGATGATCGAACAACCCGAGGAGTACGCTCGTGAGATTCTGGCCATCGCGCGGCGCTTGGCAGCCGCAGTCTGAGCCCACGCCCATTCCCGAGGGATGCCTGGCCCTCGGGAGCGGCTTGCTCAGCGGTCGCGGTGTGGGTGGTAAGGCTACGCTGCTCGACACGGCCCTCGCCGCCGGACTTCCGGTGCCTGCCGGGTTTGTGATTCCGGACGGCATCGCAGCGCCCGATGCGCGATGGTGGCTGACTGCGGCGCAGGCCAGCAGCCTGGCCGTGAGATCCGCCTTCTCGGCCGAGGATCGGCCCGAAGAGTCACTCGCCGGGTGGTTCACGACGAAGCTCCATGTCCGGAACTCCGCCTTCACCGCAGCGGTCGAAGAGGTCCGAGCCTCGGCGGGGCGCCGTCACGGTTCCTTCCGCCGCGACGTGCTCGTGATGGCCATGGTTGCGGCGAACCACGCTGGAGTCGCCTTCAGCGAGCCTGAGACGTACGACGACCGGGTGAACGTTGCGGACGGCACCGCGGAGCTGCTGGTGGCAGGGGAGGAGGAAGGCAACGCCGTCATGATTCCCCGTCTCGAACCGGCAGTTCCCGGGTGGCAGCGGCGGCTGCAGCGGCTGCTCAACGACATCCGTCTGGTCTTCGGCGATGATCCGTGGGATGTCGAGTGGGCCGACGACGGCGAAACCTGTTGGCTGGTGCAGATTCGTCCGGTCACTGCGCCGACCAGACGGAACGAGGCGTTCACCATCGCCAACCACGCCGAGATCCTCCCGCCCCTGCCGTCGCAGCTCATGACGAGCGTGATCGCCGAAGCGGGCCCCGACCTGTTCGCCTGGTACCGCCGTTTCGATGCAACGCTGCCCGCCAACCGCCCGTTTCTCGAGGTCATAGCCGGTCGGCCGTTCATCAACCTGAGCCTGCTCGAAGACATGCTTCGACACCTCGGTCTCCCCACCCGCCTGGTTGCCGACTCGATCGGTGGCCCACCCGAACACGCGCGTCCCGTCCGGCTCTTGCGACTGATCGGAAAGCTGCCGGTTCTGCTCCGGATGGGGATGGCCCAAGTGCGCGCGGTCCTGTTCGCCCGATCCAACGAGCAGCGCCTCGCCTCCGCTGGTGAGGGAACAACATCGTCGTTCACCGATGCATTGCGCGAACTCCATGACGCGTACGTGGGGCTCGTCACCGGCATGTTCCCGCTTTCTTCCGCGATCGGGCCGCCGCTCGCCATTCTCCGCACCGCCGGTACCCTCGTCGAGCACTCCTCACGGCATCGCACGATCACCACCGAGTTGGCCGAACAGCTCGACGAAGTGCAGATGGGCCAGGATCCCGGCGCGTTGGATCGGTTCCTCGGACGCTTCGGCCACCGCGGGGTGTACGAAAGCGACATCGCCCGTCCCCGCTACGCAGATGATGTGACCCTGCTCGGCGCGTCAGGGGCGGCGACAGCACGCCCTCCTGCTGTCGCTCGGACGGCGATCGGAGCACTCACTGCACCCGTGTGGTGGCTGGCTCGGCCGCCCTTGGCGGCTCGAGAGCGTCTTCGCCACGAAGCGATGGTTGGGTTTGCGACGATTCGCTCTGCTTTGCTGCGCCATGCGACCAACGCGGTCGCAGACGGTCGGCTGCCATCAGTTGACCACCTCTGGCTTCTCGACGCCGACGAGGCTCGCCGCCTCGACGAGGGATGGCGACCGGAACGCGCGTTCTGGGAGGAGCGCTTGGCCGAGCGCGAGCGCCTGGCCGCTCTCGACCCGCCCCACGTCGTGCATCGGTTCGACGATCCCGCGCGGTGGAGTCACCACGACCCAGGCGGTGACCTACTCGAGGGCTTGTCGTTGACCGACGGCGTCGTGTCGGGCCGAGCCTGGGTCCTGCGAGAACCGTCCGTGGAGCTCCCGGAGGGATTCGAGCCGGCGACGACCGTGCTCGTCGCTCGGTCCGTCGACGCGGGCTGGATCCCGACCGTGGCGCTGGTGGCAGCGGTCGTGGTCGAGATCGGTGGCGATCTGTCCCACGGTTCGATCCTGCTGCGCGAACGTGGCGTTCCGGCGATCACCAATGTGCGCGGCGCCACGAGAACCGTCGAGACCGGCGAGATGCTCGAGGTGCGCGCCGGCGCCGGGGTCGTTGAACGCCGGTCCCCGGTACGGGTGGTCGAGCGATGAGCGATGTGCGCTTCGTGGTGACGGTCGATTTCGACTCATCCTCACGGGTCGTGTGGGATGAGCTCGTGGATTGGAAGGCGCACGAGGCCTGGATCCCGGCGACCCACGTCGAGGTCTACGGCGACGACCCGACGGCAGTCGGCACGGCGTTCACCGCATGGACCGGATTCGGTCGCTTGGCGCTCGAGGATCGTATGCGGGTGACGGAATGTGCGTGGGATGACGAGACCCAGAGCGGCTCCTGCGAGGTGGAAAAACTCGGGCCGATCCTTCGAGGAAGCGCCGGTTTCACGGTCGAACCCAATGGTCGAGGGGCGCGAGTCCACTGGATCGAGGATGTCACGGTGCGATGGCTGCCAAGGCTGCTGGCCCCGGTTGCAGCCCGGTTGGGCGCCGTCGGGTTCAAGTTCGGCATGCGACGCCTGAACCGAATGCTGGTTCGGCGAAACTGACGTGTTGTCGGATGGGTTGGACCGGCGGGTCAGGTCATCTGACCGAAAGCTTCGCTGGGCAGGTCGGCTACGTCGCCGGCGATCGCGTCGCAGATTGTTGCTGCAACCGCAACGGGATCGAGGCCGGTCGGCATCTTCGGGGCCAGGCCCTCGACCGGTCGTGATGCGAGGCCGGTTTCGGTGTGCGGCGGGCGGGCATCGATCACTCGAATCTTGCGCCGGCGGGCTTCGCGGGCCAGGGCTTCGTCGAACGAGCGCACCGCAGCCTTCGACGCCCCATAGGCCGCCATGCCCGGCAGGTTCTGCTCGGCGATGACGCCGGAGATGTTGACGATCACCCCACCCTGGTCGAGGGCGCCGAGCGCGGCCTTGGCCAACATGATGGGGATGAAGGTGTTGGTCATGAACAGCTCCTCCATGGCATCGACCGTGAGTTCGTCCACCGGCCCAAAGGCCACGACACCAACCGCGTTCACCACCACATCGAGCCTTCCGGCATGGTCGACGGCGGCCTGGACCGCGTCGTGGCACGACGTCGGATCCCGCAGATCACGTGCCAGCCGGTATCCGGGAACGTCGAGGGTCGTGAGCCGATCGAGCCGGCGGGAAACCAGGGTCAGGGTCGCGCCCCGACCAGCGAGGTTTGCAGCGATGGCGGAACCCAGCCCGCCGGTCGCGCCGGCCACGAGTACCGACCGTCCTTCCATCACGATCTCCTGTCGGCTTGTGCTGTCGCAGCTTGGGCTTGGTCGACGAGCCGTTGGGCCAGCTGCTTCCAGATGATCTTGTGAATCGGCAGCAGGGCCCACCAGTAGGCTCGCCCGGCGACGCCGCGCGGGTGGAAGCGAGCCAGCTGGCGTAGCTGGGCCGAATCGGGGCTGCTGGCCGCGACGCGCCATTCGAGCCAAGCCTCGCCCGGGACCTTCATCTCGGCGTGCAGGCGGAGTAGTTCGGGTGGTTCGTAGGCCTCGACCCGGAAGAAGTCGAGTGCGTCGCCGACGCGCAACACGTCGGGGTGGCGGCGGCCCCGGCGCATGCCGACGCCGCCGATGAGTTTGTCGAGCCAACCCCGAAGCGTCCACAGCGGACCGCCGGCGTACCAGCCTCGTTCGCCGCCGATTCCAGAGACGGCGGCGAACAATGCCGCAGGGCTGGCGGTGCTCGTGACCGCCTGGATGTCCTGATAGATGGTGCCGCCGGCCCAGTCGGGATCCTGGGGCATGGGCGATGCCGGTGTGGTGCTCGGGGCACTGTCCATCCAGCTGGTCTTGATCTCGAGGTCGCCGACGACGGCGAGAGCCCGTTCGATTGCTTCGTCGAGCGTGTGTGGTTGGTGGTCGACGAGGCGGCGAATGTCGCGATCGGGGCGCACGACCACGTCGTTGATGAGGCTGTCGACGAGGGGCCGGGCCAAGCCATAGGGAAGCGGGGTCACGAGGTTGACCCAGTGTGACGACAAGCGCGGCGTGAGCAGCGGAACCGGGATGATCAGCCGCCGCCGTAGGCCGGCGATGGCGGCATACCGGTCCATCATGTCGCGGTAGGTCAACACGTCGGGGCCGCCGATCTCGAGAATCCGGCCGGCCGCTTCGGGTTCGTCGATGACGGCGACCAGATAGTGCAACACGTCGGCGATACCGATCGGTTGACACTTGGTCTTGGTGACCCAACGGGGGCAGATCATGGCCGGGAGTACCTCGGCGAGGTGACGCAGCATCTCGAACGATGCGCTGCCCGAGCCGATGATCACCGCGGCGCGTAGTTCGGTCACCGGTACGGTGCCCGAGGCCAGGACGCGGCCGACCTCGTGCCGGCTGGCGAGGTGCGGCGAGAGTTGGTCGGCGTCGTCTTCGCCGAGACCACCCAGGTAGACGATGCGTGACACGCTGGCGTGCTCGGCTGCGGCCTTGGTGTTCGCGGCGCCCACCCGGTCGACGTGTTCGAAATCGCCGGCGTGACCCATCGCATGCACCAGGTAGTACACGGCCTCGATGTCTCTCAGTCCTGCCTCGAGGGAGCCTTGATCCAAGACGTCGGCGGTCACGACCTCGACGTCGGGCCGCCACTCGACGCCGGCCAGGCGGTCGGGGTTTCGGGCCAGGCACCGTACCTCGTGGCCCGCGGCCAGCAGCTCTGGCACCAGCCGGCCGCCGACGTAACCGGTCGCGCCGATGACGGCGACCTTCATGACGCCACCCGGTTCTGTGTTGCCGTCGCCTCGAGTCGCCCGAGCGCCACCCGACACACCGCCAGGTACGGGGCGGCGAGCCAGGGAACGCCGAACCCGACCCGCGAGCGGCCTGCTCCGAGGCGCCGCACGGTGTGATCGGTCGCCGGCACGCCCCCGACCTTCCAGGCCCAGCGTTCGCCGTCCTCACACGCGGTGATTTCGAACGGCAGGCGTGCTCCGAGCACCGTGGTCACGACCCCGACGGCGCCGGTCTGGAAACCGCCGTCGAGCTGGGCGTGGCGAACGGACGGTCCCCACCGAGGCCAGCAATCCAGGTCGGTCAGCAGCGCCCAAAGGATCTCCGCCGGTGCGTCGATGTCTCGATGAACCCAAAGCTTCTTCACCCGGTCACCGTAACCCGGCGGTCGCTCGGACACAGGACGCAACCGATCCTCGATCGGAGGTCCCTGCCGAGCGAGGAGTAGAACGAGGTACATGACGCGCCCTGCTGTTCAAGCAACCGATCCGGCCGGA
>JABDJW010000201.1 GCA_013002375.1 Acidimicrobiales bacterium
GCACGTACCCGATGGCGAAAAGGCGCTCGTCGTCGGCGCAGAAACGGCCCATCGCCCGATTCAGCACCCGGGCCCCGACCTCGAGCTTCTGATCGTCGTCGACGTGCGCCACCTGGTGGAACGAAAACGTCGGGAGCACGAGCTGATAGTCGAAGCCGAAGAGATCGAGAGCGTGCGAGCGCTCGGCGGGGTCGAACGCACCGAGCCGGCTCCAGCCGCTGCGACGAGCGTCGAGCAGGCCGGCTTCGAACTTGGCCATCACCTCGGGGTCGGATTGGCGGCGGGCGAAGTGCCCGCGGGCGCTGTCGAGCGCCTCGGCGATAACCGGCAACTCGGTTTGTTGATCCATTGCATCCAAGAACACGGCCTCGTCGTCGGTGGCCGCCGCGTGCAAGAAGTCATCGAGCTCGATGACGTGGCTATCGGTGTCGAAGATTCGTCGTGGTCCCGCGTAGGGCATAGGGCGAGTATGGCAGACGCCTCTCGAACCGTTTGGCCGATCGGCGGCACCTCGCTACCATTTGCCCATGCGGAGAACGTTGCCGGTGCTGTTGGCAACGGTGATCATTGCGGCCGGCTGCCTCCGGGCACCAGCCGAAGAAGCCGATCTGAACTTTGGCTACGCCCTCGATCCGTTCGCGTTGGCCAGCATTCCGCAGTACCAAGCCATCGTGGCGAACGACGCCACGATGGTGACGGTCGAGAACTACATGAAGTGGGGTCTGATCCACCCCAACCCGTCGACCTATGACTTCACCTTGGCCGACCAAATTGTCGCGACCGCCCAGGCCAACGGCCAACAAGTACGAGGCCACGTGCTGGTGTGGCACACCCAACTACCGGGCTGGCTCACCAATGGCACCTGGACCCGAGATTCGCTGCTCGCGGTCATGGAAGACCACATCACCACCGTTGTCACGCATTTCCGAGACAACTTCCCCGGCGTGGTCACCCACTGGGACGTGGTGAACGAGGCGTTCAACCCCGACGGATCGCGCCGCGACACGATCTTCCAGCAGGTGATCGGCGACGACTACATCGAAAAGGCCTTTGCGTTCGCTCGGGCCGCCGACCCCGACATCTCGCTGTTCTACAACGACTTCTACGACGACTTCAGCCTGGCGGGCGAGACGCTGCTCACCGGAGTACCCGCCGGACCGGGCGCAACGCCGACCCAAAGCGATTGCGCCCAGCTACCCAAGTGCGCGGCGACCCAGGCGATGCTCACCGACTTTGTGGCCCGTGGCGTGCCGATCGACGGCCTCGGTTTTCAAGCCCATGTGTTGCTCGGTCAGGCGCCCGACTACGTCGAACTGGCCGACTGGGTTGGGCCCTTGGGCCTCGAATGGGCGGCGACCGAGCTCGATGTCAAGGTGCTCAGCTCACTCGGCGACAACTCTGCCACCCGATCCGCCCACGCCGACACGTTCGTGTCGGTGCTCGACGATTGCCTCGAGAGCGACCGCTGCGACACCGTGATCTTGTGGGGTGTGGGCGACGCCCACAGCTGGCTACCCGGCTTCACCAACGGCCTGTTCGACTACGGCTTGATCTACGACGACGACTATCTGCCGAAGCTGGCCGTCGTGAAGATGTTCGAGCGCCTCGAGGCCGCATCGGTGGACTAGATCGGTGGACGAGGCGGGGCGGCTAGGATGGCCGATCGTGGAATGGCTCTCTGATCCCGCCGCGTGGAGCGCCCTGGTCGCGCTGCTCACGCTCGAAATCGTGCTCGGTGTCGACAACGTCGTCTTCATCTCGATCCTGGCCTCGAAGTTGCCGGAGGAGGAACAGGATCGAGCGCGCAAGGTCGGCATCACGGCGGCCGGCGGCTTGCGGGTGTTGTTCCTGCTGCTCGTCGGGTGGATCATCACCCTCAAGAGCGAGCTGTTCGAGGTCTTCGGCGAGAGCTTCAGCGGCAAGGATCTGATCTTGCTCGCTGGTGGCTTGTTCCTGATCTGGAAGGCCACCAAGGAGATCCACCACAAACTCGAGGGCGAGGACGAGCACGGGGAGGCCAAGGTGGCGCCCACCTTCGCGGCGGTGATCGGGCAAGTGCTGCTGCTCGACATGGTGTTCTCGATCGATTCGGTGATCACCGCGGTCGGCATGACCGACGTCGTGCCGGTGATGGTCATCGCCATCCTCACCGCGGTGGTGGTGATGCTGTTCGCCTCCAAGGCCATCTACACCTTCGTGAACAACCATCCCTCGGTGAAGATGCTGGCCCTGGCCTTCCTCTTGCTGATCGGCATGACCCTGCTCGCCGAGGGCATGGGCGAGAAGATCCCCAAGGGGTACGTCTACGCGGCGATGGCGTTCTCGGTGTTCGTCGAGGTGCTCAACATCGGCGTGCGGCGCAAGACCAAAGACCCGGTACACCTGCACGAGCACATCTCGCCGACGCCCGGCTCGGAGTACGCCGAGGCGTAGGTCGGTTCGTCAAGACTCGCCTTTTGCGGCATCCGGCCGCCGCCGGTCAACATGCACTGACCGTTTACGCCCGGAGGAGGCCGATGGCCGGACACGTGCACTTGGAGATCGACGGGCACATCGCCACGTTGACCAACGACAACGTCGACAAGCACAACGCCTTCGACGACGACATGGACGCCGAGCTCTTCGCCGCCTTCGCCGAGCTCTCGCATCGCGATGACATCCGGGCCGTGATCTGGCGGGGCGAGGGCAAGTCCTGGTCGAGCGGCCGCGACGTCGCCTCGATCGGCACCAACGTGGCCGGCATGCCGCACCACAAGCTGATGGAACGAGGCCACCTCGGAGCCCAGCGCATTTGGGACATCAATGCACCGGTGATCGTGCCCATTCAGGGTTGGGCGATCGGTGGTTCGTTCCAGCGGGCGCTGCTGGCCGACATTCGCATCGCCTCCGAGGATGCCAAGTTCATGTTGCCCGAGGTCGGCCACGGCGTCATTCCCGACACCGGCGGCATGGGCGTGCTGTATCAGATGGTCGGCCACGGGTTGGTCAGCGACATGGTGCTCACCGGCCGCCGCCTCACCGCCGACGAAGCGCTCAGCCACGGCATCGTGTCTCGGGTCGTTGCCCGCGACGATCTCGACGCGGTCGCCCGCGAAATGGCCGAGAGGATCGCGGCGTCACCCAACATCGCGGTGAAGCTCAGCCGCCGGGTGATCAGCCACCTGGCCCGGCCCGAACAACGCTCGTCGATGGACGACGAGATGATCTACCAAACGTTCCTCAACAAGTCCGACGACTACGCCGAGATGCGAGCGGCCCGGGCCGAGGAACGCACCCCCGACTACAAGGGCCACTGAGGAGATACCGCGATGGCTGACGACAATCTCCAAGGCCTCCCGATGCCGCCCGCCGTCGGCGCCACCGCGCTCACGCCCGGCACCTACGACGGCGTGGCGGTGTTCGTCACCGGCGGCGGCACCGGCCTGGGCAAGGCGATCGCCTCCGAGTTCGCGCGCCTCGGCGCGTCGATCGTCGTGGCCAGCCGCTCCGACGAGCATCTGGCTGCGGCCGAGGAAGCGATGACGGCCCTCGACGCGCCGATCCATACGGTGGCGTGCGACATCCGCGACCACGAGTCGATCGCCGCGGCCTTCGATTCGGCCGTCGAAGCCTTCGGATTGCCCCAGGTGCTGATCAACAACGCCGCGGCCAACTTCCCGGTGCCGGCCGAGGACATGTCGCCCAACGCCTGGCGAACCGTGGTCGACATCACCTTGAACGGCACGTTCTTCGTCACTCGCGAGTTCGGCCGCCGCCACCTGGCCGCGGGCACGCCGGCCAGCATCATCAACGTCGGCGCCAGCTACGCCTGGACCGGCGGCCCCGGTTTCGCCCACTCGGCTGCGGCCAAGGCCGGCGTGAAGAACATGGTCGAGACCCTGGCCGTCGAGTGGGGCCCGTATGGCATCCAGGTCAACGGTCTGGTGCCCGGGCTGTTCCCTCACGAGGACATGACCGACGACATCCAGGGCAACCTGGTGCGCACCCACGACAAGGACGTGTGCCAGCCCGCGCTGCGGGTCGGCCAGCGCCAAGAGCTCGGTTGGGCAGCGACCTTCCTGGCCTCGCCCTACGGACGGTTCATCTCGGGGCACACCCTCGTGGTCGACGGGGCCAACTGGCAGCGCCGCACCCTGACCAACCCGCCGGTGGTCACCGTGCGCGACCAGATGGGCAAGGAGCCCTTTTCGAGCGCCTAGGCTGGCCCAACCATGGCGCTGCAAGAAGAAGTCCAGGACGAACCGCTGACCACCGAGGAAAAGGCGGCCGAGGAGGCCAAGTTCTTCGGCAAGCAGGACAACCAGCGGGCCCGGGCCGTGGGCTGGAGCAGCCTCGGTTACTTCCAGCGCCGCCTCCACAAGCGCATCAACCTGGTGAGCGCCACCGCCGAAGTGTTGGGCGATCGCACACCCAAACGCGGGCTGACCCTGGGCTGCGGCGACATGACCGGCGAGTACCGGCTGTTCAACCTGTGCCAGATCGATCACATCACCGCGTACGACATCAGCGAAGGCCAGCGCGACAAGTTCTACGACTACGTCTACAACCCCGAGCTCGGCATCGAGGTCGATTACCGCATCGGCGATGCCGCCAACGACGACCTCGGCGAGAACGAGTTCGACATGGTGTACATCCAGCAGAGCTACCACCACTTCGAAGAGGTCGAGAAGGTCGCGGCCAATATTGCCCGCGCGCTCAAGCCCGACGGCGTGTTCGTGCTGAACGACTACATCGGCCCGCCGTTCCTGCAACGCACCGAGAAGCAGCGCGAGGTCACCCGTCGTATCTGGAAGACCCTGCCCAAGCGGTTCCGGAAGGGCCCCAACGGCAAGATCCACGACGACATCTTGATCCCGCCGATCGAGTCCCTGCCGCCCCACGAGGCCATCCGCTCCGATGCCATCCTGCCCGCGCTGCGTGAGCACTTCGACGTGATCGACGAGCACCAGTTCGCCGGCCTGCTGTTCCCGCTGTTCAACGGATTCGCGCAGAACTACGACGAAAAGGGCGTGCAGCCGTTCATCCGCTCGATGTGGGAGATGGACGAGCTCCTGATCGAACAAGGTGTGATCGAACCCAACTTCATCCGGGGCCTGTACCGGACAAAGGGCTAGGTCCACCCCAGCCTCCCCAACCGACACCGGCTCGCCCCTTAGGCTCGATCGGGTGGATATCCCGGCCGCAGTTCAGCTGCCCCACGCCGAACGAGCCCCGTTGCTCGCGGTGGCCCGTCGGGTCGGTTTCGCGGCCGGGCTCATGGTCTTCGTCGCGCTCGTCGTGGTGCTCGGTCGAGATGGTTACGTCGACAGCACGGGCGATCGGATCGGGTTCCTCGATGCGCTCTACTACGCGTCGGTCACCGTCACCACCACCGGCTACGGCGACATCACCGCGGTGTCCGATGGCGCCCGGGCGGCCACGATCCTGCTGATCACGCCGGCCCGCATCCTGTTCTTGATCCTCGTCGTGTCGACGACGGTCGAAGTGCTCACCGAGCAGTCCCGCGAACTGCTCGCCCGACGACGCTGGAGGAAGCGCGTGCAGAACCACACCGTCATCTGCGGCTATGGAGCAACCGGTCAGGCCGCGGCCGCCGATCTGCTCAGTCGGGGGGTGGATCCCGAATCGATCGTGATGGTCGATGCCGACCCGAGCGTCGTGGAGATCGCCAACAACGAGGGCTTCGTCGCGGTCGTGGGCGACGCCAGCCACCGCGACGTGCTCCTCAAAGCGGCGGTGCCCGATGCCGAATCGGTGATCGTCGCGCCCAACCGCGACGACACCGCGGTGCTGGTCACCCTGACCGTGCGAGAGCTCAACCCGGATTGTCACCTGGTGGCCGGCGGTCGCGAGCAGGAGAACCTGCACTTGCTGCGCCAGGCCGGCGCCGATGAGGTGATCGATGCCACCGCCGCGGTGGGCCGGATGCTCGGCCTCGGCACCCGCAACCCGGGCGCGGTGCGCGTACTCGACGATCTGCTCGATGCCGGGGCCGGGCTCGAGCTGGTCGAGACGGCACCGGTGATCGTCGATGGCCGGGCGGTCACCCCCGAGGGGGCCAACCTGGTCGCCGTCCTGCGCGGTGGCCGTCGCCTGCCGCCGAGCGAGACCCGGGCCGAACGGCTCGAACCCGACGACCGCCTCGTGGTGCTGCGCGAGTCGCCGGTCGAGGGCTAGCTGTCCGCCCCCTCCTCGTCGATCTCTGATGTCTCAGCCGTACATAGTGCGGTTCAGGCGTCAGAGATTGGTTGGTTCGGTCGGATGAACCGCTATGTCCCGGCCAGCTTGGCGACGACCTGGGCCATGTTGTCGAGATCGGCCAGAGTCTCGGCCTGGAAGACCGGATAGCTGAAGCCCCAGCGCTCACGACGAGCCTGCAACGTCTCGCAGATCTCGTCGATCGAGCCGACGAGCACCGCCGGGCTCTGGGCCACGATGTCGGGCTCCTGCCCGAACATCTCGCCGACCATGGCCAGCGAACCGGCCTGATCGTCGGTGACCATGAACGCCATGGTGAGCGACGAGATCTCGATGTCGTCGAAGCGGTCGCCGGCCGCGGCCTTCACCCACTCGAGCTTCTGGTCGTAGGCCGCACCCATCGAATCGGCGATGGCATCGGGGCCGACTTCGCCGGAGCGGAGGTTGGCGGTGACGCCCACGATGTCGGCCCGCTGGGCGGCCAGGGTGAGCATGCGCTTGCCGCCACCACCGAGAAGGAGCGGGGGGCGCTTCTGCACCGGTTTGGGCAAGCCGTCGTAGCCGCTGATCTTGTAGTGCTGACCGTCGTAGTCGAACGGGCCATCGGCGAACAGCCCTTCGACGACGTCGATGCTCTCGGTCAGGCGTTCGATGCGCAGCCCCGGCCGGTCGTAGGTCATGCCGGATTGTTCGTAGTCGGTCTTCATCCAGCC
>JABDJW010000064.1 GCA_013002375.1 Acidimicrobiales bacterium
GGCCCCGCACGCCAGGTACTCGCGAGCGACCTCGGTATGTGTGAGTCCGAACTCGCGCCCCCACATCGCCTCGATGATCGACGCGTGGAAATAGCCGAAGGCCTCGGTGACCGCCGCGGCATCGACCTCACCCAATAGACCACCTCGACCCAGGAAGTAGAACGGGAACCCCCGCAAGCCGAGCTCCTGGCCGCGAGCCAGCGTGTCGGGGTGGAAGTAGAACGCCGCGCCCGACACGTTGATCTGGGGCGAGGTGATCTGCACGATCTCGAGCGGTGTCATGGCCGCCACCGTAGCGATATCGGCTCGAGCGGCGAACTTGGACGCACCAAGAGGGACGACTTGTGTCCGTCGCCACCGGCCATCACCGGGTCCGTGCTCATCGGGGGCGGGCTGATCATGGCCTCGACGTGGATCATCGCTCGGGGCACAGTCCGGCCCGGTGAGCCCGACAATCTGACGACCCGTCAGATACAGTCGGTTCATGGCTGCGACAGTGCATGGAGACTCGGGCCCGAGGACGCTCACCGACGCCGATT
Organism: Acidimicrobiales bacterium; assembly: GCA_013002375.1. Taxonomy (GTDB): domain Bacteria; phylum Actinomycetota; class Acidimicrobiia; order Acidimicrobiales; family SHLQ01; genus JABDJW01. Next base: position 540 of record JABDJW010000064.1, read on the forward strand.
TTCCCAAGATCATCAGCGTCGATGATCACGTGGTCGAGCCACCGAACGTCTGGCAGGATCGCCTGCCCCAGAAGTACAAGGACGCCGGCCCCCGCATCGTCACCGCGCCCCAAGGCGAAATGGCCCTGGTCGACGGGGCCTGGGTCGAACAACCCGGCACCGGCGACACGATGGCGTCGTGGTGGCACTACGAGGATCACGTCTACCAGATCAAGGAGATGATCGCCTGCGCCGGCAAGGACCCGGCCGAGGTCACCATGCAGGGCGTCACCTACGACGACATCCGGCCTGGCTGCTACGAGCCGAAGGCCCGGCTCGAGGACATGGACGAGAACCATGTCGAAGCCTCGCTCTGCTTCCCGAACTACCCCCGCTTCTGCGGTCAGCTGTTCGCCGAGCGCAAGGACAAGGCGCTGTCCAAGCTCTGTGTCGAGGCCTACAACGACTGGATGGTCGACGAGTGGTGCGGCGATTCCGGCGGCCGGTTGCTGCCGCTGTGCCTGGTCCCGCTCTGGGATGTCGACCTGGCCGCGGCCGAAATCCGCCGCAACGCAGCCCGCGGCGTGAAGGCCGTCGCCTGGTCCGAGCTACCCACCTGGCTGGGCCTGCCGTCGATCCACAGCGGCTACTGGGATCCGTTCTTCCAGGCCTGCGAGGAGACCGGCACCGTCATCTGCATGCACATCGGTTCGGGCACCAAGACCGTGCGCACCGCCGACGACGCCCCCACCCTGGTCACCGCGGCGCTGATCTCGGCCAACAGCGCGGCGTCGATGATCGACTTCTTGTTCTCCGGCGTGTTGGTGCGGCACCCCGAACTCAAGCTGATGTACGCCGAGAGCCAGATCGGCTGGATTCCCTACTACCTCGAGCGAGCCGACGACAACTACGTCACCCACCAGTGGGCCCAGGGCGAGGAGCGGCTGCCCGAGAAGCCCTCGTTCTATTACCACCGCCAGATCTACAGCTGCTTCTTCAAAGACAGCGCCGGCATGAAGCTGCTCGACGACGTCGGTATCGACAACGTCTTGTTCGAGACCGACTATCCGCACAGCGATGGCACCTTCCCTCGCTCCCGGGCCGTGGCGCAGGAACTCTTCGGCCATCTGCCGGCCGATCAGATCAACAAGCTGGCTCGCGACAACGCCATCAAGCTCTTCGACCTTCCGTTCTGAGCTACACGTTGCGGGCTTGATCGTCCCAGAAGGGCGCCCGTAGGTCCTTCTTGAGGATCTTCATCGCGCCCGACAGCGGCAGCGGTTCGGTGCGGAACTCGACCGACTTGGGCACCTTGTAGCCGGCGATGTGCTCGCGGCAGTGGGCCTGGAGTTCTTCGGCGGTCACCGTCATGCCGTCGAACAGCACCACGATGGCGTGCACCTGCTCGCCCCAGGTTTCGTGGGGGATGCCGATCACCGCGACCTGCTCGACCGTTTCGTGCTTGCTGATCGCGCTCTCGACCTCGGCCGAGTACACGTTCTCGCCACCGGTGACGATCATGTCCTTCACCCGATCGACCAGGAACAGGTAGCCGCCCTCGTCGACGTAGCCGGCATCGCCGGTGTGATACCAGCCGCCCTCGAAGACCTCGGCGGTGGCCTCGGGCTTGTGCCAGTACTCCCGCATGAAGTTGCCGGCCTTGGCGCAGACCTCGCCGGTCTGGCCGGTCGGTACCTCGTTGCCGGCATCGTCGCGGATGGTGAGCGAGACGCCGGGCACGGCTCGACCCGCTGATTGCAGGCGGGGCCCACCGGTGCGGTGATCGTTGGCATCGAGCCAGGTCAGCAACGACGAGCACTCGGTCATGCCGTACCCCTGGGTGATGTCGAGCTCGGGGTACATCTCGAGCATTCGATCGAGCAGGGCAGCCGGCATCGGCGAGGCGCCGTAGGTCAACATCTGCATCGACGCCAGCTTCTCCGGGGAGAAGTCGTCGTGGTTCAACAACATGGCGATCATGGTCGGGACCATCATCGTCTGGGTCACCTGGTGCTCTTGGATGAGGCCGATCGCGGCCCCGGGGTCGAACAGGGGCATGAAGACGCTGGTTCCGCCGGCGGCCGGCGTGCCCATGATGCCGCCCATCGATGCCGCGTGAAACATCGGGGTCTGGTGCAGGTACGTGCTGTCCTCGAGGAGCGGGATGACCATGGCGATGTGGTACAGGTTCAGCATCTCGGCCCGGTGTTCGACGGCCACGCCCTTGGGCAGACCGGTGGTGCCGCCGGTGTACATCAGCACCGCGAGGTCGTCCTCCTCCGGCTCGTCGGGGATGACCGGGTCGGCGGCCGCGATCAGATCTTCGTATTTGATGTCGTGGGGCACGTCGCCGTCGCCGATGAGCACGACGTGGCGCACCGGGCTCGGCTCCTCGGAAGCCTCCATCGCCGCCGCGAACAAGCCGGCAAACAGAAAGTCGACAAAGACGACTTCGGCCCCCGAATCGCGCACGATGTAGTCGAGTTCCTTACCGGCCAGGCGGAGGTTCAGCGGATTCATGACCCCGACACCCAAGAACGCGGCGTGCCACAGTTCGAGGAATTGGTGACTGTTGGCCGCCATCACCGCGAAGCGATCACCGGGCTTGATACCCAGCTCGTTGCGCATGGCCGAGCACAATCGGAAGAGGCGATCGCCGTGATCGGCAAAGGTGCCGGTGTAAGCCCCGTCGATGAACGCGGTCTTGTCCGCGTAGCGGTCGAGCGCCGGCAACAACAGCCGGTGGTACACGAGTTCTTTCATGATGCTCCTTGGTCGGTCCTCCCTTCGTAGGCGGCTTCGCGGCCCGGTGCCAGTCCGCGGCCGACGAAGCGACTGGCCCAGGACGATTCCACCACGCGTTCGACGGCGAAGAACGGTGCGAACGCGGCGCCGAGCAGCGGCCAGTGGAACACCACGAACATCGACGCGGCGATGCCGACGTGCAGCAACCACGTGGCCAGCACCCAGCCGTTGCGCCATCGACCGCGCAACAGTGCAACCGGCGCGCCGAACTCGAGCACGACCGTGGCGGCGGCAAACGGGGCGAGCAACCAACCGTTTCGCACGAGCCAGCCGGCGACCGGGCTCACCCGCCCGCCGAGCAGATCGGCCCGGGCTGCGGTGAAGGCCACGTGGTTGCGCAGGGTGTCGCCATCGAGCCAGGACCAGCCGCCGTAGCGGAGCTTGGCGATTCCGGCGACCACGTAGGTCACGACGGTGATCCAGGCCATCAACGCGATGGGCCCGCCGTAGCGCAGCCCTGCCGCGGCGGGGGTCCGGTCGCGGCGCGATCGCATGCGGGAATCGACCGCCCAGGCGTCGGCCGCCGGTGCCAGGCCCAACACCAGCACGTGCAGCACCATCAACGAGTCGAACCACAGGATCGTGCCGAACGAACTGCGGTAGGTGGTGAGGGCCAGGAGGCCAAGGGCGAAGGCCGGGCCGGTGATCCGGTAGGCCGCTCCGGCGGTCGCAGCCAAGCCGAGCGCCACGGTGGCGAAGATCAGGACGTTGACCGCACCCACCCCCAGCGGTCGGTCGAGCACGTTGGCCAGGCCAACCGGATCAAAGGTGCGGTTGCCCACCGTACCGAGGTCGAGAAACACCGGCAGCCGGACCAACAGGTAGGCCACGGCGGTGCCGAGCAGCACGATCCGCAAGGCGGCCAGCCGTTCGGCCGGGGCTCCGCCCCACGGCCCGAGCCGAGCTGCCGCCGTGCTCATGGCCCGTCGCATTCGGCCAGCGTGGTCGAGGCCAGGACCGACGGTTCGCCCTCGGCGCGGGCCAGCACGTCATGCTGCTCGCGCACGACGGTGACCGTGGCCGCGCCGGATCGCTCGGCGATGGCTCGGCACAGGGCGTCGGGGTCGGCGGCAGCCTGACGGCGGAGTTGTGATCGGGCGATCAACGGATCGTCGGTGCGGGCCAGATCGTCGATCGAAAGCCGGATCGGTCGGCCGTCGGCGTCGATGGCCCGGGCGGTGACCAGCTCGATCGTCTCCCCCCGGGAGGTGGCGTACATCGGATAGGTCGACAGCGGGAAGCCGTCGCGGTCGAGCGCCACCGGCGCCAGCAGCGCGGCGGTGATCGCCAACCCCACGATCCAGCGCCCGGCCCGCGCCATCGCCGCGACCTCAGATCACCCGTCTCGGCGCGGCCGTCGCGGCGTCGCCGGTGTTGATCGCGGCGTGCTCGGCGGTGGTCATGGGCCCAGTCTGGCCGATGACCCGTCACTCGGTCGCCCATGACATCTCGCACATCGACCTGACCGTCAACATCCAACTCGAGCTGTTCTCCATGAAGCCCGAGGCCGCGTCTCTGCTCAGCTGAGGTGGTGAACCGTCCGGCGGGCGGCCGATCATGGCCGACGCATCGAGCGCCTACAGCACCAACTCGGCGATACCGATGGCCGATTCGCCGCCGCCGGCGTAGAGCGCGTACGTGCGGCCCGCCTCGTGGAAGAACGCCGGGTCACGCAGTTGGTTCACCCGCGCGTGGGCGGCGCCGCGGTGACTGGGTTCGACCGGTTCCTCTGCGCCTTCCCACCGTCGCTCGGGACGCAGCACCTCGGTTTCGTTGGGCCCATGCGGGGAGCTGTCGTCGGATCCAACGGCGACAACATCCCACGACGTCCAGTCTCCGGTCAGTGCCACCCGGGAGTGCAGAATCCGTTCGGGGGTGTCGCCCACCCGGGTCCGCAACACGTCCAACACCGCCGAGCCGTCGGGCAACTGTCGGCGCCACAGCGCATGGTGGCGGGCGGTCTTGGGGAACACCCGGGGGCCCGGTTCGACGCCGGTCGGGTGGCCGTCGTCGGCGAACACGATCTTGACGATCTGGCCGGGCATGCTCATGCCGTAGGTGTGACCTTCGTGTTCGAAGACCCGCAGGTACGGCCCGCCGAGCACGTCGGGCCGGGCGGTGAAGTGCACACCATCGACCGATACCGCGTGTCGGGTGACTTGGATGGCCAGCGACTCCAACCCGTGGAAGTACATCTGCACCTGCTGGCGTTCGATGTCGACGTGAACGTCGGGCGAGGCAATGTGGGGCGTGGCCACAGCCGCGCGCAGCGAGTCAAAGTAGTACCGGCCCAGCGGTTTTTCGAGCCACGGGGCGCGACGATCAGCGATGGACCTTGGATGTTGGTGCCGATGCTGGCGCTGAGACCGGCATGGATGATCAGGCCGTCGCCGAGGCGCACGAGCAGCATCCGGCAACCCTAGTGCGGGCCGGGGCCGGTACATTCGGGGCATGCCGAATCGCAATGCGTACCTGACCGACGAGCTGCAGGCCATCTACGACCAGACCGTCGACTTCGTGACCAACGAGGTCATGCCGAAGGGCGAAGCCTGGGAGGAAGAAGGCAAGGTACCCCGCGACGTCGTCACCCAGATGGGCGGCCTCGGCATGCTCGGGCTGCGCATTCCCGAGGAGCTCGGCGGGCTGGGGCTCGGGCCCCTGGCCAGCGCGGCGTTCAGCGAGGCCCTGGGCGCTTCGACCTTCGCCGGTTTCGACGTGACCGTGCTGGTGCACACCGACATGGCCGGGCCCCACATCGTCAACTCCGGCTCGCCCGAACAACTGGCCAAATACGTGCCGGGCATGCTGGCCGGCACCACCGTCACGTCGATCGCCGTCAGCGAGCCCGACGCGGGCAGCGACGTGGCCGGCATCCGCACCAAAGCGGTCAAGGACGGCGACGGGTGGCGCATCAACGGCACCAAGACGTTCATCACCAACGCGGTGTACGGCGACCTGACGATCGTCGCCGCCCGCACCGACGCCGACAACAAGTACGGCATCTCGATGTTCCTGGTGCCCAAGGGCACCGAGGGGTTCACGGTGGCCAAGAAGCTCGACAAGCACGGCTGGCGCTGCAGCGACACCGCCGAACTCACCCTCGACGACGTGTGGGTGCCCGACGAGCAACTCTTGGGCACGCCGCACCGGGGCTTCTACGAGACGATGAAGAACTTCCAGAACGAGCGCATGGTGCTGGTCGGGATGGGCGTGGGCGCGGCCCAGTCTGCGATCGATCTCACCAACGAGTACTGCCAGAACCGACCGGCCTTCGGCGGCCACCTGTACGACCTGGGCGCCATCCGGCAGCGCATGGCCATGAATCAGGCCAAGGTCGATGCGGTGCGGGCGTCGATGTACCACGCGGCGTGGATGGGCGAGCAGGGGCTCGACAACGTGAAGGCCATGTCGGGCGTGAAGGCCTTCGGGTGCGAAGTGGTGAACCAGGTGATGTACGACTGCGTGCAGTTCCACGGCGGCATGGGTTACATGCGCGAGTCCGCGATCGAGCGCATGTACCGCGACGCCCGCATCCTGCCCATCGGCGGCGGCGCTACCGAAGTCATGCTCGAAGAGGTCGCCAAGCGCAGCATTGTCGCCAGGTAGTGATGGTCGGCAGGTAGCCGGCCCAATCCTCAGCCGAGCAGGTTGATTGTTTCGTGCGGGTCGACGTGTCGGTCATAGAGCTCCACCTCTGGATACCCGGCGTAGGCCCCTTCGTTGAATCGAGGGTGGCCGGGCTCGACTTCGTGGAAGACCCACCGATACTGCGGGTCACCGGTCGCAATGTGGCTCCTGGACAGCGCTTGTGGGTCGTTTCCTCGGTAGTAGCTGGTGACAAACCCGGTTGGTAGCTCTCTGACCAGGTCGACGCCCTCCATCGAAGCCGGCGGCGTGACTCCAATCAGGCCCAGCAGAGTCGGGGCGTAGTCAAGCGAGCTGACCGGGGTCGAGAACGACTGCGGCGTGAGGTCGGGGTGGCGAATCAGGAACGGTACGCGCGTCGACTGATCGCGCAGCGCTCCTTTTCGCATCGTGTTGTTCTCGCCGTGGTGATAGCCGTTGTCCGAAACCAGCGTGACCGCGGTGTCGTTCGCGTACGGCTGCGCGGCCAGTTCGTTCAGGACCCGACCGATCTGATGGTCCACATAGCTGATCGATGCCAAGTAGTGCTGGAGGTAGACGCGTCGATCGCCGTTGAGCAGCACCCACTCCATCCACGTCCGTGGTTCGGACCAGTACAACGAGACCTCGGGCGCTAGAACCGATCGACCGATCGGGCCGAGGTCGTCGAAGCCGTCGGTCGGGTCGTGGACCACGACATCGTCGAGTGGGTACATGTCGAGATATGCCTGCGGCACCACCCAACCGAGATGCGGCAAACGGAACCCGAGCGCGATGTGGAATCGGCTGACCGGGTTGCCGGCCAACGCCTGCATCTTGGCGATGGCAAAGTCGGCGAGCAGTTGATCGGGGTGATCGACGCCTGCGGGGTGAGTGCCGTAATCGAAGAAGATGTTGTCGGGCCCGCTCGGCGGATCGAATGCCGCGTATTGGGTCGGGAGGTAGTGGTCCCACTGCGGCCGGTGGTAGCTGTTGTCGGTCGACTCGTGGAAGATCTTGCCGCCGCCGTATTGTGTGAAGCCGGCGTTGGCCAAGACGTTGGTCACGTGGTCGGGCTGGGCCAGCGCAAAGGCCAGATACGCCGGGATGTCGCGCTTGTAGACCTGATGGGTGAGCGCATCGACCCCCCACATGAGCGTGGCGCGCGAAGGAGGGCAGATCGGCACCGTGACGTGGAACTGCTCGAACGACAGGGATTCCGCGGCGAGCGCATCGAGGTTTGGCGTGTGGATCGTGCCCGGGTAGCCACCGAGAAACCCGACGTACTCGTTGAGATCGTCGACGACGATCTGGAGCAGGTTCGGCGATGCCGTCACACCGCCGGGCAGAAGCGTGCTGGGAACAATGATTCGTTCACACGCAGCCAGGGTGGGGAACGCCAATGCGGCGGTCGTGAAGGCGGCGCCCCGAAGCAAGGTCCGTCGGCTGAGCCGAGCTGAACTCAGCGCCCGTTGCACCCGATCGCCGAGGTCGCTTTCGGAATCAGCGGCCGCCATCAGCCGGGATGCGGCGACGGCCGCCGCAGCTGTGCCGAAGATTGCTGGATACTTCACGACATCGACGAGATGGGCAGTCGTGGAATCCGCGTTGGTTCCGCTCGATCCTGCTGCACCGGCCGTCAGGGACGCGGCCGCAGCGTGACGAACCTCCGGTGCCCAGCGAGTGTCGGAGGCCAACAACCCGAGGAGATCAGCGACATCAGCCACGTCTGGACTCCTCCCTCGCAATCGCTACCTCAAAGCTAGACCGGACAGGGTTCGTCGGCCACCGACCGCGCGACGGGCCGAACGTGGTGACCCGGTCGGCCCGCGCTTGGTGTATGGGGTGGGGCGCCAGCGAGGGACAAACATTGGTTCATTCATCATGCGGACGAGGTTCGGCCCGCTATTGGGACCGAGGTGGGGGGTTCTCGTGGCGTGGCCGGTCGGGTGGGCCAGCCCGGCCCGGCTCGTTCGAGGGTCAGGTTGTTGTCGTGCACGTGGTGGTGACAGCTGGGGAGGGGTCCGCCGCCGGCCAGTTCGGCTCGGGACATCTCGCCGGTGTCGGGGTCGAGGCTGAGTGAGGCGAACACGGTCGGCCGGCCGGTGTCGGCCCGGGCCGCGGGTTTGGTGTCGCCGTCTTCGGTTTCCACTTCTCCGGTGATGCGGCCAACGAAGGCGTCATAGAGACGTTGAAGGTGGGTCGTGCGGTGTTTGCTGCCAGGTACATCGCGGCCGCCGGCCGATCGGTACGCGGCATCGGCATCCTGGGTCAGCAGGTTCCAGATCTGGTCGATCGACGATTTGTCGCCGGTCGCTAGCAGCGCTTCCAGCCCGTCTTTGGTCTCGAACCGTTTCATACCGCGCAACCGGCGCTGTTTCTGGTGTTTCGTTTCGGTTTTGTCGGGGTCCTCGTGGTTGTTCAACCACTTGCGGACAATGTCGCCGGCCTGGTCGACCGGAGCATCTTCGATATCGGCAATCAACCGCTCATCTTCGGCGGCCGCACCGTCGGACTTGTCTGAGGCGTCCGCGATGGCATCCAGTTTTTCGTCGGTCAACGAACCGTCGCGGAGTTTGTCGCCCAGCTTCGGGTTCTTGCGGACCGCTTTGGCCCGTTTCGTCTTCTTCCGGACAGTGCGTTTCGACCCGCCACGGCGCCGCGACAGTCCGTCGATGTCACGCTCGGTTGCGCCGTCGTCGATCGCCGAGGCCAGCACGCCCGCTTCGTACGCATCGAGGTGACCGCGCAATACTCCGAGCTCGACCATCGACCGCGCACGCGGAAACGAATCGAGATGCGACACCACCAACGCCGCCACCGCACCCGTCGACGGCGAATCGACACCAACATCAGCCGACTCGGCCGCCGGCTGGCGATCAGCAATCGAAGTATCGAACAACTCCATACCCACAACCTATTGATGGGGTGTGACAAGTTTCCGAAACAGGTCCGTACCCCGCGACAACCAACGCGTTCTATGGTCGAACCCATGACGCGGTCGACCATCAAACCCGCCGGCCGGTTGCGGTCGTTCCTGTTCGCGCCCGCGGTGCGGCCCGACTTTCTGGCCAAGCTGCCCGCTCGGGGCGCCGACGCGGTGTGCATCGATTGCGAGGATGCCACGCCGGCCACCGCCAAGGCCGAAGGCCGCGCCAACGCCAAGGCCGCCATTCCCGATCTCGCCGCCCGGGGCGCCGCCGTCTACGTGCGGATCAACCCACCGGCGAC
>JABDJW010000110.1 GCA_013002375.1 Acidimicrobiales bacterium
GGCGTGGCTTGGCTCGTGTCGTCGTTCATGGCTCCATGCTGGTTCGGGGGTGTGACAGGTTGCGCCAAGAGGCGGGGGCGGTAGGCTTGATCTCCGGTCTGAGCCCACCCGTTTTCGGGGTTTCGCCGCTCGGTCCGCCCGAATCCGTCTTCAACGCCTGGTGTTGTCATGAACCCAACCGACCAAATCGACCTCGAGAGCCTGCGTGAAGACATCCCGGACTTCGGTCCGGGCGACACCCTGAAGGTCCATGTGCGGGTGGTGGAAGGCAACCGCGAGCGCGTGCAGGTGTTCGAAGGTGTGGTCATCGGTCGGCAGGGAAGCGGCATTCGCGAGACCTACACCGTTCGCAAGGTGAGTTTCGGCGTCGGCGTCGAGCGCACCTTCCCGGTGCACACCCCGATCGTGCAGCAGATCGAGCGGGTCAGCCGTGGTGACGTGCGTCGGGCCAAGCTCTACTACCTGCGCGATCGCGTCGGCAAGAAGGCCAAGGTCAAAGAGCTCCGCGACTAGGCGGTCGGGCAACCTGCGGTACCGTCGTCGGCATGGGATTCGACCCCAACCGGCCGATGAAGCGGCGCCCCACCGACTTCTTGTTCGTCGGCGCGGCCTTTGCCGTCGCCGTAGCGCTGTTGTTGTGGGCCCTGTTCGGCTGAGCGACGCGCCGATGGACAACCCCGAACAGTTCGGTCCGGTCGAGACCCGCTTCGTGCAGCCGTACGAAGCACGCAAGGTCTACCTCTGCCCGGGCTGCAACCGCGACATTCCAGCCGGCACCGGCCACATCGTGGTCGTGCCGACCGAGGCCCCCGACCTGCGGCGCCACTGGCATCGAGGGTGCTGGGCCGGGCGATCCACCCGGAAGGCCCCCCGGTAGCCACGGCTCCCATCCACGTCGATCAGAACACGTCTTCGTGGACCTCGAGGCGAGGGCCCACGATGGCCACCACGTCGTAGCGAACCGACCGGGCGTAGACGGCGTGGGCCCGGAGCCAACGAGCTCCCAGCCGGCGAATGCGGTGAGCCTTGGCTTCGGTGACGGCCTCGATCGGTTGACCGTAGCGGGTGGACGTGCGGGTCTTGACCTCGGCGAAGACCACGGTGCCGCGGCGCTCGACGACGAGGTCGAGTTCGCCATGGCGGCCGCTGCGCCAGTTGCGATCCAGAATGCGATAGCCGCGCTTGCGGTACCACCGAACGGCTCGACCCTCGCCCCACTCGCCGAGTCGTTGGTTGTGGCGGTGAGGGGCGTGGGCGGTCTCTGGTGAGGGTGGGTGCTGCAGCATGCGGCCACGCTACGCACGCGGTGTGACAGCCTCGCTCCGATCCAGCAAGACCCGATCCCCCCAGCAAGACCCGATCCCCCCAGCAAGACACGGCCGGGCGGCCCCTGGAATCATGGACGCCATGTCGCTTTCTCGTCGCCGTCGCAAGACTCGCTTCGGCGTCCCCGTCGTCGCCGTCGCGTTGCTCCTCGGGGCATGTGCCGGAGCGCCCGAGGTGCCGGTTGGGCCCGATGGGCGCCCCGACCCCGTCCTGCTCGAGGGTCGGCAGATCTATCAGGTTCGTTGCCAGTCCTGCCATGGCAGCAACGGCGGCGGTGGCCGGGGGCCGAACATCCAATCCGATCAGGTCGTGACCGCTTACCCGGACCCGGCCGACCAGGAGGCCTTCGTGGCCGCGGGGAAGGGACAGATGCCGGCCTACGCCGAGCGCTTGACGGCAGCCGAGATCGCGGCCGTGGTGCGCTACACCCGCGAGGTCTTGCGCTAGCCCGGTTGGCCGCCGGCGGGCCATATGTCCCCTTGGCCAATGGCAGCTGACTTTAGGTCCAGTCGGGCCCGTCTCCATGCCGATGATCGCGAGCATGGAGCAACGTTCCGCGCCGGCCAGGATTGCTGCGCTGGCCCGCCACCCCCACACGCCGGTGTGGATGCTGACCGCGTGCATCGCGTTCTCCTCGGCGGTGCTCTGGAACTCGGTGCTCCGCCTGCTCGATGCGCCCGCGTCGCCCATCTCCCTGCCGTGGTGGTTGATCGCCATCGGCTTTGCCGTCGTCGAGTCCTTCGTTGTCAGCCTGCACTTCCGCAGCGAGTCGGGCAGCGTCTCGTTGCTCGAGGTGCCGTTGATCTTCGGCCTGTTGTTCACCAGCCCCTCCATGCTGTGGTGGGCAATGATCCTCGGCGCGGTGGGCGGGCTGTACGGCGTGCGCCGGCAGACCCCGGTGAAACTGGCCTTCAACGTCGCCAACCTCTCGCTGCACGTGGGCATCGCAGCGTGGCTTTTCAGCACGATTGTGGGCGGCGCCGACCCGATGGGCCTCCGGGGGTGGCTGGCGATCTTCGTCGCAACCTCGCTCTCGGCCATCGTCGAGATCTCGATGATCAACGTCGTCATCGGGGTCACGGAGGGTCGGCTCCTGGTGCGCAAGGCATTGGATGTCACGGTCTTCGGGTGGATGATCGCTGCGGTCAACTCGGTGCAGGCCCTGATCGCTGCCATCGTGATCGTGGCCGAGCCCTGGGGTGTGCTGCTCCTGCTCTGTTCGTTGGCCATGCTGTTCATTGCCTATCGGGCCTATGTGGCCGAGCGCGACCATCGAGAGCAGGTCGAGTTCTTGCACAACTCCACTCGGGCACTGCGCGACAGCAACGAGACGACGGCCGCCGTGTCGGCGTTGCTCGACGAGGCCACCTCGATGTTCCGGGCGACCATGGCCGAGATGGTCCTCTTCACCCGGCCGGAGTCGGATGAACCAGCGGCGTGGTTCGGTCGAAACGATGGCGTGCATGACCAGCGAAGCATCGATGCCGACGCCGAGGCCCAGGCCTACGAGATCGCCGAGCTGGCCAGAGAACCGGTCTTGGCGGTGGACGAAACCGCGCCGCAGCTCCTTCGCGCCTACCTCGACGCGAACGACCTCAAGGACGCCATGTTCGGGACGTTGCGGTCCGAACAGGGGGCGGTGGGCATCTTCGTGGTCGCCGACCGATTGGGTACCGTCACCAGCTTCACCCAACACGACTTGCGTCTGTTCGAAAACCTCGTTGATCAGGCCGCCTTGGCGCTCGAGAACGATCAGCTCGAGCAGACCCTGGCCCAACTGCGCGATCTCGAGACCGAGCTCGCGCACCAGGCCCGCTACGACGCGCTGACCGGCTTGGCCAATCGCAGCCTCTTCCACACCCGACTCAACGAACAACTGCAGGACGATCCGTACGCCGACGCCCACGTGTTATATGTCGACCTGGATGACTTCAAGCTCGTGAACGACCGGCTCGGTCACGCCGCCGGCGACGCGCTGCTGAAAGAGGTCGCCGAACGCATCGAGGAAGTGATTCGACCGATCGACCTCGCCGCGCGCCTCGGTGGCGACGAGTTCGCGGTGATGTTGCTGTCGACGATCGAGAGCGAAGCGGTTGCGACCCGCATCATCCAGACGCTCAGCGCGCCGTTCCTGTTGGGCCCCGACGAGGTGCGCATCGGGGCCAGTGTCGGCATCTCGATTCGCACTGCGGAGAGCAAGGCCGACTCCCTTCTGCACGAAGCCGATCTGGCCATGTACGCAGCCAAGGATCGCGGCAAGGGCAGCGTGGTGACCTATTCGGCCAGCCTGCAGCAGAACCTCACCCGCAAGCAGGCCCTCCAGACCTCGTTGCGCCGAGCGATCTCCGAGGAGCGGTTCGAGGTGCACTACCAGCCGGTCGTTCGCCTGGCGGACCTGGCCATCGTCGGTGCCGAAGCGTTGGTGCGGTGGCGCCATCGATCGGGTCGGCTGCTCAGCCCGGCCGATTTCATCAACGAAGCCGAACGCAGCGGTCTGATCCTGGCGATCGACAACCAGGTTCGTCAGGCTGTCGTGGAGGCGATCCCGACGTTCGATGCCGCCACCGAGAATGACTTCTTCGTCTCGGTGAACCTGTCGGCCCGCCATTTGCAGCAGCCCGAGTTCGTCAACCGGTTCGCGTCCGACATCATGGCCGGCCGCATCAATCCACGAAATCTGGTCCTCGAAGTCACCGAGACCGCTTTCGTGCGCGACCTGCAAGCCGCGTCGGAGCAACTGCAACAGATCCGGACCCTGGGCGTCCGCATCGCACTCGATGATTTCGGCACCGGGTACTCGTCGCTGAGCTATCTGCGGGATCTCCCGCTCGACTTGTTGAAGATCGCGCAACCGTTCATCGCGGACATGATCCTCAAGGGCGACCCGACCTTCGTCCAGGCCATCACCACGTTGAGCAAGACCCTGTCGTTGACGGTGGTGGCCGAAGGAGTCGAGGACGAAGCGACGCTGAGCACTCTCCAGGACATCGAGTGCGACCTCGGCCAGGGCTTCCATTTCGCGCGTCCGATGTCGGGTGAGGATCTCCTCGACCTGATGCATGGGTCCAACGGATCATTTGCCGGCAGCCAGCACGGGAACCTTCAAGTTTCGCCCTCGGCGCGCCGTGGTGGTACCTGACACAGAACAAATTCATCCGCAAGATGAGATGTTGATCCGGTAGGCGAAATCTGGTCGCCAGGGCCTTCCGGGGAGTCAGGGCGAAACCGGCATCATGGACCAACGCACGGAGTGCTTGTCCACAGGCAAGCTGTGCCCCGACGTGACGTCGGGGTGCCGCTGTTTTCCCGGTCGGTTCCCCCTCGCGCAGTAGGGTCGAGCGGTGATCGCGGATGCCGGCAGCAGCTTTACATCCGCCGATCGCCGGGCGCTGACCGCGGTCGCAGCCCAGTTCTTCATCAACGGTGCGGTCGTGGCGTCGTTCATTCCCCGGCTGCCCGAGCTGCGCGATCGGCTCGGCATCGATCTCGGCGACCTGGGCGTGCTGCTCGCCGGGGCGGGCCTGTTCGGTATCGCGTCGAGCGCGACCTGCGGGCCCTTGATCGAGCGGTTCGGTTCCCGCCGGGTGATCCTGGCCGGAGGCACGGTTCTGGTGGCGATGCTGCCGATCATCGGCGTGGCGACGCATCCCGCCGTGTTGTTCCTGGCCTTGGCCGGCCTGTCGTTCTTCGACGTCCAGGTCGACGTGGCCATGAACCTGCAGGGCTCGTGGCTGAGCGCGCGCCGACCGACGCCGGTGATGAACCGCCTCCATGGACTGTGGAGCCTGGGCACCGTCGTCGGGGGCCTGGTCGTGGCGCCGCTCGCCGCGCAGGGCGTGTCGCTCGAAGTACACCTCAGCAGCGCCGCGGTCGTCCTGCTGCTCGTGCTGTTCTTCGTCGGCCGCGGCTTGCTGCGCGTCGACGAACACGTCGAAGTAGCCGAGGCTTCGTCATCGGGTCCGCTTCGTTCGCGGCGGCTGCCGCTGGTGTTGCTCTTCCTCGGCGGCGTGTGTGCCCTGACCGTCGAGATCAGTAGCAGCGACTGGGCCGCCTTCCGGCTGGCTGATGATTTCGGGGCCGCCGCCGGGTTTGCCGGCCTCGGCTACGTCGCCCACACCGTCGGCATGACCATCGGTCGGTTCGGCGGCGACTGGGTGCAGGATCGGCTGGGTGGTGACGGCCTCCTTCGATTGGGGTTGGCCTTGGCCACGCTGGGCCTGGCCGGTACCGCGCTGGTGCCGAACCGGACCGTCGTGCTCGCCGCGCTGGTGGTGGCCGGACTGGGCATCGCGCCGCTGTTTCCGCGGCTCTACGACGACGCCGCCCAGCTCGCCGCCCGCCCGGGTGCGGGGTTGGGAGCGCTGACCGCCGGGTCGCGGGTGGCCAGCATCGCGGCTCCGGCCTTGGTCGGTGCGCTGGCCGACACCAGCCTGTCGGTCGGATCGGCCTTGGCGCTCGTGACGCTGCCGAGCATCGCCGGCATGGCGGTGGTCACCGCGGCCCGGCGGTAGACCTTCAGCGCGTACCCTTCGGCCATGGGGTCGGTGAGACGGTCGAGCGGAAACGGGTGGCGATCTGCGACCCTCGCGATCGTGGTGCTGGGCGCCGCCGCCTGTGCGAGCGGAACCCCCAGCGCGGTATCGGTCGCCCCCGGGACGCCCCCGACCGAGGCACCGGACACCGCCGCCACAGCTCCGGCCGTGGCCGTCTCGTCGAGCGTCCTGGTGGTTGGCGAACCCGATCTCCAGCCAATCGCCGAACGAGTTCCGCCCTGCGTGCCTCGCCCCGACGCCGGGGTCCGACCGGACGAGTTCCGGCTCGATCCGGCCTTCGTCGCCGATGCCGAATCGCTGGTGCCCGGTGCGGTGCCGGTCGAGCGCCGGAGCGCCAACGTGGTTGCCGCGGGCGGCCGGTTCACCGAGCTGCTGGTGGAATCGGGCTGGGCCTTCCGCAACGAAGGGGTTCCCTCGATCTTCGGGGTCTTCACGCTCGAAGATGACGAACCCCGCCCCCTGCTCGTCGCGGACGCCTGTGTGCTCGAAAGCGCCTCGGCCGACCAGGTCGGTGATTGGGTCATTGCCGGTGCCGCGAACCCGATGGGCCTGTTGTCGCTCAATCTGCGTACCGGTGCGTTCCATGCCGCCGCCGTACCCGCCGTCGTTCTCGCTCCGGTTCACGAGGACCGTCCGCCCGGGGTCTGGATCTTCGACGTGAACGATGCCCGGGTGATTCAGCGTTTCGATGCCGAAGCTCAAGCGGTGGCGCCGCCGCTCGAGCTCGACGGTGTTCCGGCCAACCGGATGGACTTCCCCGACGGGCTCGACACCAGGCACGGACTCGTGCTGACCGGTTCCCGCCGGCTGGTGCTCGTCGATCCCTCGACCGGGGCGACGAGGGCGGAGGCCGCCGAGCCCGATGATGCGTGGAACCTGCTCGGCGGCGATGACGAATCCCTGTGGAGCTGGGGCACCGCGATCGTGCAGTGGGATACCGCCACCCTCAGCGAGCGGCGCCGCTTCGAGATCCCCGACCTCGCGTGGGCGGCGTACAGCGACAGCACCGTGTGGTACGTCACCGCCGACCGGGATCGGCAGGTCACCATTGGAACGATCGACATCGCCAGTGGCGACCGCGCTGAACGGTTGGCCTTCCAGACCGTCGAGGTGCAGGGCCGCGGTGGACCGTATCCGTTCCTGCCACGACTCCGGCCGGTCGACGGCGGCGTTCGCTTCTTCGACGAAACGGTCCAGGGCGAGTTCGAGCTCGTGCTCGGCGGGTGACGCAGAACCCTACGATCCGAATGGGGCGGGGATGGCGCCGATCGATCCGTCGGCGCCGATCTCGACCGTGAACTGCGCACCATCGGTCGTGGTGACTTGCAGCGTCGTGGAACTCAGCCACTCGAGCGATTCGGCGTCGAAGGTACCGGCGACGGACGGCTCGGCCAGGCCATGGAGGTCTCTGACGATGAGCCGGTTCATCGTGCACGAGGTGGCGTCGTCGGCGCTCAGGCTGGCGAGGAACCGGCCGCTCGGGTCGAGTGCCGGGTGGATCGAAGCACCGATCGGGCGAACGTCCTGGCCGAATTTCGCGGCGTACAGGATGGGCGAGCACGGTGCCTCCAGCACGCCGAACCAGGTCTCGCCGTACACGTCCTGGCTGACGACGGGTCGCAGCGGAGCGGCATCGGGCTCCCAGACGACTTCGCCATCATCGAGGAGCATCTCGCTGACGGCTCCGTCGGGGGCCACCGTGACCCAGGCGCCGACCGAAGAGCTACCGACCACCACCGGTTGGCCATCGATCATCCGGATGAGGATCAGGCTGGCGGCGTCGGTCGCACTGTTGAAGCGTCCGTCCACCACCTCGAGAAAGCCGAGGGACTCCACCGCGATGTACTCGTGGACGTCGGTGCCGTAGTCGTCGGTGTAGGCGTACTGGGAACACAGCGCCCGTTCGGGCACGACGGCATCGATGAGGTCGATCGAGCACTCACCGAAATAGGAAAAGCCGAGATCCGCGTCCTCGATGCTGATCGAGATGGCATCGGCAACCGGTGTCATCAAGCCTTGTACGACCGTCGGCGACGAGCTCTCCGCCACCGAAGTGGGTGGGGGTTCGGACGTCGTTACTGCGCTGTTCTCCGGTGCCGACGGATCCGGCTGCGGGACGATGGTCGTGGTCAGCGTGGTCTTTGGAGCCGAGATCGGCGCGGTCGGCACCGGCGCCGGAGCCGTCTGTTGGGTGGCCGGACCTTCCGGGGTCGTGACCTCGAGGCCGCCCTCGCCGGTCAGGGCGATGGCCCCGTAGATCGCGGCGGCGGCGACCCCGCCGGCGGCGATCGCCGACCACAGGATCGTGCGCGACCGGCGGGCGCTCGTGGTGGTGACCCGCTGGTAGGCGGCCGGGACGTTGGTGGTATCGGCCCGGCGGTCCTTCAGGTTCTCGAACGCGGTCGCGACTTGCTCTTCGGGGCCGGGGTTGTTGTCGGTGTGGTTGCTGGAGTTCATCGGTTGCTCCCTTCGGCGAGCAGTTCGGCCAGGTTGGTGCGGGCGTTGTGGAGGTGGCTGGTTGCCGTCGACACGCTGATCTCCAGGATGTGGGCGATCTCGGCGACCGGGAGGTCCTCGAGATAATGCAGGGCGATGGCGGCCCGTTGGCGGTCGGGCAGGGTCGCGACGGCAGCCCAGACCGGATGATCGGCCTGCGGTGCCGCGATGACCAGCTGGTCCGCGCGGTGGCTGCGCACGAAGGCGTCGCGGCGCTTGCGCTTGCGGCGCCGGGAGTGGGCCAGGTTGATCGTGACCCGCCGGGCCCAGGCTCCTGGCTTGTCGTAGCCCGAGATCTTCGGCCACGAGCGGTGGGCTCGACTCATGGCCTCGCTGGCGAGATCCTCCGCAGCAGCCGGATCGCCCGACACCGCTTCGGCCAGCGCAACCAGGCCGACGAACTCGCGTCTGAAGAAGTCCTCAAAACCCTGGTTCTGGGCCAGGCTCAGGGGCGCTTCGGTGGGGGTTGGCCGTTCCAACGTCGTCACCTCGCTTCGGTCAATCATGCAACCCACACGCCGGCCTGGGGTGGTTTGTCCAAGCCGGTCGGAAGATTTCTCGAAAGAAACTGTCACACCCCCTCCGTAGGGTCTCGGCCACCTCCCCTCCATTCGTTCGATCGGGCGTGCCGCGTCCGGTCTGCAGTAGGGGAGGGCCCATGCTGGCCACCATTGCTTCGGCCACCATCCACGGCGTATCCGGCTATCCAGTCGATGTCGAAGTCCACGTTTCCAACGGTTTGCCCGGCTTCTCGGTCGTCGGACAGCCCGACACCGCGTGCCGCGAGGCGCGCGATCGGGTGCGGGCTGCACTGTTGTCCTCGGGGTTCGACTGGCCGACCCGTCGCATCACCGTCAATCTGGCCCCGTCCGGTGTGCCCAAGGCGGGTGCCGGGCTCGACCTGGCGATCGCGATCGGCCTGCTCACCGCCCTCGAGCATGTGCCGGCATCGGCTGCGGCGGGTCGGGGCTTCGTCGCCGAGCTGGGGCTCGACGGGTCGCTGCGGCCGGTGCGGGGCGCGCTGCCGCTGGTCGACGCCATGGCCAACGGTGCCGACGGCGCGGGGGCTTCTGCCGGCATCGACGAAGCCGTCGTGGCGCCGGCCAACGCGATCGAGGCCGGGCTCGTCTCGTCGGTCAAGGTGCGGCCGGTGGCCGACCTCCGCAGCTTGCTCGACGCGATGGTGGGCGCCGAGCCCTGGCCCGATCCCCCCGTGCCGCCTCTGCCTCAACGGCAGGGGCCGTTCCTCGATCTCGCCGATGTCCGCGGCCATCCGGTGGCTCGTAAGGCGGTCGAGGTTTGCGCTGCCGGCCGCCACCACCTGCTCATGATCGGCCCGCCCGGTTCGGGCAAGACGATGCTGGCCCAGCGAGTCTCGGGTCTCTTGCCCCTGCTCGACGAGCCCGAAGCGCTCGAGGTGACCCGCATCTGGTCCGCGGCCGGCGTGACGTTGCCGACCGCGGGGCTCATTCGCCGACCGCCGTTTCGGGCGCCTCATCACCATCTGTCGCCGGTGGCGTTGGTCGGCGGCGGAAGCGCAGTGATGCGCCCCGGCGAGATCAGCCTTGCCTCACACGGTGTGTTGTTTCTCGACGAACTCGGTGAGTTCGCCACCCATGCGCTCGACGCGTTGCGTCAGCCGCTCGAAGAAGGTGTCGTGCGGGTCAGTCGGGGCAAGGGCAGCGTCACGTACCCGGCCCGGGTGCTGTTGGTCGCCGCGATGAATCCGTGCCCGTGCGGTATGTCCGGTGCCCCCGGCGCGTGTCGGTGTTCGCCGGCGGCCCGGGCGCGCTACCACCGGCGACTCTCGGGGCCGTTGCTCGACCGTTTCGATGTGGTCACCAATGTCGATCGACCCTCCGCTGACGACCTCCTCGGCGGCGGCCCGCCGGGCGAGTCGAGCGCGGTCGTGGCCACTCGGGTGGCCGAGGCCCAGGCGGCGGCTCTCGATCGGCAGGGCGTGGTCAACGCCGGCCTCCGCCCGGACGAGCTCGATCGCGTCGCGCCGCTCACCGCAACGACGCGGGTCCAGCTCGAACAAGCGGTCGCCTCCGGCCAGCTGAGCGCCCGCGGCCTGCATCGGGTGCGCACCGTCGCTCGCACGCTGGCCGATCTCGACGGGGTCGATGCCGTGTCGCCGGATCACGTTTCGGTGGCGTTGGCCTTTCGGCCGGCGACCGGCGATCGGTGGGGCCTCGATGGCTGAGCTGACGGTCCCGACCCATGATGACATCCTCGCCGAACTACCCGATGAAGCGTGGCTTGCCGCACTCCTGTCGCTCGATGCCATGGGCCCAAACCGGCTCGCCGCCCTCCGTCAGCGTCGGACGCCGCGGCAGGCTTGGGAGGCCGTCGCGGCCGGCTCGCTGAACAGTGATCGCGCGGTTGGCACCTCGCTTGGCGGCAAGGGGGCCGAGACCCTGGCCGCGTGGCGCCGTACCGCCCGGTCGTTCGACGTCGCGGCCGGTTGGGCTCGCTATGCGGCGCTCGGTGTCGGCGTGGCCAAACTCGGTTCCCCGTCGTACCCGGCCGCCTTCGTCGCCGATCCCGAACCGCCTGCCCTGGTGTTTCATCAGGGTGATCTGGGTGTCCTCGGCGGCGCTCGGGTCGGCATCGTCGGCACCCGGCGCTGTACCCGTTACGGACGCGACCTGGCCTACGAGCTCGGTGCCGGCCTGGCCGAGGCCGGCGTTGCGGTGGTGTCCGGCCTGGCTCGGGGCATCGATGCCGCCGCCCATCGGGGCCTGGTCGACGCCGGCGGCGCTCCGCCGATCGCCGTCGTGGGTAGCGGGCACGACGTCGTCTACCCGACGCAAAACCGAGGCCTGTGGCAGACGGTGACCGAGCGCGGCCTTCTCCTGTCGGAGGCCCCATTGGGCGCTCCGCCGACCCGCTGGCGCTTTCCAGCCCGAAATCGGCTCATTGCCGCGCTCTCCGACGTTCTGATCGTTGTCGAGTCTCACGTCAAGGGTGGTTCGCTCTCCACGGTGTTCGAAGCGCTCGAACGCGACCGGCCTGTCTTGGCCGTGCCCGGACCGGTGCGCAGCCCGGCATCGGTCGGCACCAATCGGCTGCTGGTCGATGGCGCGCAGGCCTGCTGCGGCGTCGACGACGCGCTGGCCGCACTCGGGCTCACCGCCGGTCGTCGTCGCCCCACGCTCGACCCTCGGCTGACGCCGGGGCCCCGGGCGCAGGAAGTCCTCGACATCTTGGGCTGGCAACCAGCCAGCCTCGACCGCATCGTCTTGGCGTCGGGGCTGGAGGTAACCCAAGCCGTCGCGGCGGTCGAGGAGCTTCTGGCCAAGGGGTGGGTGGCCCGGACCGAGGGCTGGATCGAGCGGGTCAGCGCCGGCGCCACCCAGCAGTGATCGCGGTAACGGAGGTTGTCCAGGGGAAGTTCGGTAGGGAAGGCGTGATCGGCGGGGCAAGCTGGTAGTGATGATGATGCAACGGCTGGCCGGCCTCGTCGTGGCATCGCTCCTGGCCACGGCATGTGCGAGCGACGGCGCCACCGACCTCGGCGCGGGCGGCGCGGCGTCCACCGTCCCTGGTGCCTCGGATGGGTCGACCACCATCGCCGGCCCTGAGCCGTCGACCGGTTTGCGAGCGGCCTCCGGCACCGAGGTTGCCGGGCCGCCACCGGATGAGCCAACCGCCGCACCGGCACCGGAGGAAATCGTCTTTGTCGGCGACTCGTTCGCTCGGCAGTTCTTCGAGGCCGGCCGGGTGTTGTTGGCCGGCCATCCCGCCGTCGATGTCCGTTACCTCATCTCTGCCGGCCCCGCGTTCGCCGGAGACGATTGGCCCGCGGTCGTGGCCGAGTTCGTGCCGCGGCCCGAACGTGCGGCGGTACTGATCAGCTTTGGCACCTGGCAGTCGACCCCTCCACCGGAGAGCGCAGACCAGCTGACCGCGGCCGACCTCGACGCCGAGATCGGTTCCTATCTCGCCCCGCTCGCCGCGCTCGCAACCGCACGACCCCCGTCGCTGCTCCTTCGGCCCGATGTCGACGACGCGGAGGCCGACGAGCGACTGCAGCGGGCGAACGCAGCGACCCGGCCCCTGGCCCTTGCGGCCGGGCTCGATGTCTACGACGTCACGGGCGGTGAGCCGGCGTTCGGTGATCGGCGAGCGGTCGAGATCGCCGTCGATGCCCAGACGGTTGCCCACTATCCGCTTCGCAGCCCACTCGATCCAACGCATTACTGCCCGGCCGCCGCGCTGGCGATGGTGCGCGATGGTCTGGCTCGGCAGGGCGTCGACCTCCCGCTCGTCACCGCCGATCAGGTGGATGCGTTGTTCGCTTCGACTGCGGGACTGGGGTTGTTCATCGCCGACGGCTGTGAGCTGTTGTCGCTGCAATTCTGACCGGGTGACTCCGGGGGAGGCGACCGGCGAGTAGCGTGGACTCCTGTGTCGTGGCGCGAAGCAGACTTCCTGGCGGCGCTCACCTCGGTCAGTGACTCCACGGCCGCGGTCTACGCACGCGACCTGCGCGACTTCGTGGCCTGGGCGGCCGATTCCGGTATCGAGCTTCCGAGCCGGGTCAACCGTCTCACCCTGCGGCGCTATCTCGCCCATCTCGACGCGGAGCAGTACGCACGCCGCACGATTGCCCGGAAGGCGTCGGTGCTGCGGCGCTACTTCCGTTGGGCCACCACAGCTGGGGTGGTGCCGGCCGACCCGACGCTGACGCTTTCGGCGCCCAAGGGGCAGGCCCGATTGCCACGGGTCCTGCGAGACGACGAGCTGAACAAGCTGCTCGACGATCCGGTCGCGCGGGTCGGCGATGACGATCCCAGCCGTCAGGCCCGCGACCATGCGGTGCTCGAGGTGTTGTACGGAAGTGGTATCCGGGTGAGCGAACTCTGCGGACTCGGCCCCGCTGACGTCGATCTGACGAATCGGCGGCTCCGGGTGGTCGGAAAAGGCAACAAGGAACGCTTGGTTCCGCTCTCGGCGCCGGCCGTCGAGACCCTGCGGAGCTACCTGCAGGGGGCCCGCTCGAACCTGATTTCGAACCAGACGCCAGAGGACGCGCTCTTCGTGAATCTGGTGGGAAAGCGCATCACGCCCCGTGATGTTCGGCGGTTGCTGGACCGCCGGGCCGTAGGTCCAACGCACCCTCATGCATTACGACATACGTTTGCTACTCATCTTTTGGATGGAGGTGCCGATCTTCGTGCTGTACAGGAACTCCTCGGTCACGCCGATCTCAGCACCACGCAGATCTACACCCACGTGAGCAAAGAGCGCCTGCAACGAGTGCATTCGGCAACCCATCCCAGAGCGTAGGACCACCGGTGGATCGCGAAGAACAGCAAGATATCGAGCGTCAAAAAGCGCGTGACAAGGCCGAGATCGATCGGCTGTGGAAGCGCTACAAGACCCACTTTGGCCGCGAGGCCCGCGATCAGCTGATCTTGCACTATTCGCCATTGGTGAAGTTCGTCGCCGGCCGCGTCGCCGCCGGTTTGCCCCAGAACGTCGAGCAAGCCGATCTCGTCAGCTACGGTATCTTCGGCCTGATCGACGCCATCGACAAGTTCGACGTCGAGCGGGGCTACAAGTTCGAGACCTATGCGATCAGCCGCATCAAAGGGGCCATGCTCGACGAGTTGCGCTCGGTCGACTGGGTACCCCGGTCGGTGCGGGCCAAGGCCCGCTCGGTCGAGAAGGCCTACGCGAAACTCGAGGCCCGCCACAAGCGCACCCCGAGCGACGACGAAGTGGCAGAAGAACTCGGCATGACCATTCCGCAGTTCCAGGCCATGCTGTCGAAGATCAGCCTGGTCGGCCTGGTTGCGCTCGACGAAGTGCTGTCGATGGGTGGGGACCGTGGAGAGTCGCTGACGCTCGGCGACACCATCGCCGATTCGGGCGCCGGCCCGGTCGGGCAATACGAAGTCGAGGAGATGCGCCAATTGTTGGCCGAGAGCATCAACAAGATGCCCGACCGCGAGAAGATGGTGCTCACGCTCTACTACTACGAGGGCTTGACCCTGGCCGAGATCGGCAGCGTGCTCGGCGTGACCGAGAGCCGGGTCTGTCAGATTCACACCAAGTCGGTGCTCCAGCTCCGGAGTCGCATCAGCGCCGCGCAGCGCGAAACCGTCTAGCGTTTCCGCTCGCACCCCGCACAATCGCTCGGATTTGGCTGTTTTTGGCCGATTTGGGTGGAGAAGGACGGTCCGGGCTCTAACATAGAGGGTCGGTTTTCAAGGCGGGTCACACACACTTCAGCGAGCGAATCGGCGCCCAGAGAGCGGCGCACGAACGGAGGGACCATGGCCAAGCAACGAACGAGTTTCGCGAAATTGCAGCGCGAACGGGCCAAAGCGGCCAAAAAGGCTGCGAAGCAAGCGAGCCGGCAGGGTCGTGACGTCGATCCCTCGAGCCCGGCCGGCGCGATGGGCGGCGGCGAAGTGGCCGTCGAGGTCGAAGACCACGAACCAGAATTCGAAGAAGGTTCGATCATCGCCCAGATGTTCGAAGGCAAGGGCGAGTTGTCGGCCCCCGAGTTGCTCGAAATGGTCGAGCAAGTGCACAAGAAGCGTGAGGCCGGCCTGATCACCGCCGACGAGTTCGAAGAAGCCAAGGTCGAGATCTTCGCTCGACTGCCCATGGACTGAGGCAACCCTTCGGGTTGCTGCGAGTTGCTCGCCTGGCGGCTCACAACGTGGGTCGCTCATCGCCCTACCGGCCGAACTGGTTGGAACCATCATGCACTGGTGTCGGTTTTTCCAACCAGTTCGAAAATCTTGGCCGTTCGCGAGCCGGGCGCGGGTCAGGCGACGAGGCGCACTCGGCGGACCGGTATGGCGCGAAAGAGCATCGCGGGGTCGATGTAGACATCGTCGAACAGCGCGCCGAAGTGGAAGGCCTCGCCCGCGGTCCCGATTGCTTGACCCTGGCTGACCCGTTGGCCTCGACGAACAGTGACGTCACGCAGGAACGAGTATGTGGTTCGGAGCACGAGCGAGTGGTGCACCGTCACATGACGCGTCGCGCCGATCGAGCCCGCGAACGTGACGGTTCCGGCGGCGGATGCCCGAACGGTTTGGCCCGGCTCGGTGTCGTACTCGATACCCCGGTTGCCCGGCCGCCACGGTTGATCGGCCGGTGGTGGACGGAACGGATCGAGCACCGGTGCCTCGACCGGCGGTCGGTGGACCGAGGCGCTCGGCTGGTGCCGAGTGCTCGCCGGCCGCAGGGGTTCGGAGAGCCCGGCTGGGGCCGCGAGCGCGATGGCGGCGACC
>JABDJW010000123.1 GCA_013002375.1 Acidimicrobiales bacterium
GGCCCACACCACCCGAAACGGCCAAGCGCCCAATCCGTACATGACAGCGGCTCATCGTAGCTGCGTCGTGGGGCGGGTCGGTCCGGCCGCAGTAGGCTCCGGCGGGTGAGGTCGAACCCCGCCGAAGCTGCGGCCGTCCGTGCCGAGGAGCTCCGCCGACAGATCCGCGCCCACAACCAGGCCTACTACGAGCAGGACGCGCCAACCATCCCCGACGCTGCGTGGGATGCACTGCTGCGCGAGCTCCAGCAGATCGAGGCCGAGCATCCCGAGCTGATCACCCCCGATTCGCCGACCCAGACCGTCGGGGGCGCGCCGTCGGCCACCTTTGCGCCCGTCGAACACGCGGTTCCGATGATGTCGCTCGACAACGCCTTCGACCTCGACGAGCTGAAGGGCTGGGCCGAACGGCTCGACCGGCGGCTCGAAGGCCGCTCGGTCGACGGGTATGAGTGCGAGCTGAAGTACGACGGTCTGGCCATCTCGGTGCGCTACGAGAACGGCGAAATGGTCCAAGCCGCGACGCGGGGCAACGGCCGGGTCGGTGAGGACGTCACCGCCAACGTGGCCACGATCGCCACCGTACCGGCCACCCTGAGCGGCGAACCGCCCGCGGTCGTCGAAGCTCGCGGTGAGGTTTTCATGCCCATCGCTACCTTCGACGCGCTCAACGAGTCGTTGCGGGAGCGGGGAGAGAAGACCTACGCGAACCCTCGTAACACCGCGGCCGGCTCGCTCCGCCAGAAGGACTCCAGCGTGACCGCGAGCCGGGGCTTGGCCTGGTGGAGTTACCAACTCGGCGAGGTCGTCGGTGCGCCCGAGTTCACCCGTCACAGCGAGACCATGGCGTACCTGGAAGCGCTCGGCCTGCCGGTCAACAGTGCCGAGAACCGCACCGTCGGCACGCTCGACGACGTGATCGCGTTCATCGAGGCCACGCTGGCGCGCCGCCACGATCTGCCCTATGAGATCGACGGAGCCGTGATCAAGGTCGACAGCCTGGCTCTGCAACGTGATCTCGGCTTCACGTCGAAGGCCCCCCGGTGGGCCATTGCGTTCAAGTTCCCGCCCGAGGAAAAGACCACGCTGCTGCGCGACATCCACGTCTCGATCGGCGGCAAGGGCAAGGCCACACCGTTCGCCGTGCTCGAGCCGGTCTTCGTCGGGGGCAGCACGGTGGGTATGGCCACCCTGCACAACGAGGATCAGGTGGCGGCCAAAGATGTTCGGCCCGGTGACACCGTGATCGTCCGCAAGGCCGGCGACGTGATTCCCGAAGTCCTCGGTCCGGTCCTGTCGGAGCGCCCCGAGGGCCTGAAGCCGTGGGTCTTTCCCACCCATTGTTCGTGCGGTCTCAACACGCCGCTGACCCGAGCCGAGGGCGATGCCGCGCACTACTGCCTCAACGCGGTCTGCCCGCTCCAGATCGACGGTCGCATCGAGCACTTCGCCTCCCGGGGGGCGATGGACATCGAGGGCCTGGGCGAGCGCACGGTCCAGATCTTCACCAAGGCCGGCATCATCGCCGATGCGGCCGACATCTACTCGATCGATTTCGACCGGGTCGGCGAGCTCGAGGGGTTCGGCGAGATCTCGGTTCGCAACCTGCGGGCCGCAATCGAGGAATCGAAGTCCCGGCCGCTCGGCAACCTGCTCTTCGGGCTCAACATTCGCCACCTGGGCAGCGCCAACGCCGAGGTACTGGCCGGCGCGTTCGGCGATCTCGATGCACTGGCCGCCGCATCGCTCGACGATCTCGCGGCCGTCGATGGCATCGGTCCGATCATTGCCGAAGCGGTCCACGCCTGGTTCCAGAACGAAACCAACCGCGACATCATCGAGAAGCTGCGGGCGGCCGGTGTGAACTTCACCGCGCCCACCGTCGAGGTCGACGAGAACGTCGAAGCGGTCCTCGAGGGGAAGTCGATCGTCGTCACCGGCGGGCTCGAGGCCTACAGCCGAGACGAAGCCCAGGCCGCGATCAACGCTCGGGGCGGCAAGTCGCCGGGCAGCGTCTCCAAGAAGACCTTCGCGGTCGTCGTCGGCGCCGACCCCGGCGCTTCGAAGGTCACCAAAGCCGAGAGCCTGGAGGTGCCCATGCTCGACGAGGCCGGATTCGAACACGTGCTCGCGACCGGCGAGCTACCGGAAGGAACCACATGATCACCACCGTTTTCTGGGATGTGGGCGGGGTGTTCAGCGGGTCCCCGTTCGCCGCGGTCGACCTCTGGTCGACCGAGAACGGTCACGATCCAGCCGAGGTCCTGCACTGTCTGTTCGGCGACTACGGGGCGGATGGTGACCACCACTGGCACCAGGTCGAACGGGGCGAAATCTCGGTGCGTGAGGGTTTCACTGCGGCCATCGCGATGGCGGCCGATCGCGGCATCGAGCTCGATCCGGTGGCGGTGTTGATGAAATCCGCAAACGCCGGCCCCACCGATCGCAGCTTCGTCACCACCCTGGTCGCCGACATCGCCGCTCAGGGTCTGCGGCAGGGCATCATCACGAACAACGTGAAGGAGTTCGCCGACGGCTGGCGCAAGATCGTGCCGATGGAGCACATCGAAGTCGTGATCGACAGCCACGAGGTCGCGCTGCGCAAGCCCGATCCCGCCATCTTCCGTTTGGCCCTCGACCGGATGGGCGTGACGGCCACGGAGGCCGCGTTCGTCGATGATTTCGAGCCCAATGTGGCCTCGGCCCGGGCGGTCGGCATGCACGCAATCTGGATGCCGGCCGACAAACCCGAAACGGCGACCAACGAACTGCGGGCCTTGCTCGACCTGTAGCGAGTCAGCGGGTCAGCTGACGTCGAAGCACCAGTTGATGAGCGCAGTTTCGTCGGGTTCGGCGATGGGCCAGTAGGTCATCTCGGCACAGACCAGATCGGCGGGAAGCTGCGATAGTACCCGCGACCCGTCCGGGGTGAAGAACACCTGCCCCAGCGGATCGATGCGGGTGAGCTCGGCGTCGGGAATGACGGTGCCCTTGATCACGAGATTTCCGCCGGTGAATCCGGGGGCGAAGTCGACGCCGACGTTGGACTGCTGGGGAACGGTTTCGGATCCGCGGCGGGGGATGAGCGCCTCGAGGGCCGGGTTGTTCTGCACCGAGACGTCGACGTTGTCGGCCCCGCCGCTGATGAACGCGGCGGCGAAAGCGCCGAGGCCCACCAGGATTGCGATACCGATGGCGATGTGCTGTTTGGTGCGGGTGGTCACGCTCACATTGTGGTCCGGCTCATCACGTGATGCGCGGTCGGGCGGGGTTGCAACGAAACCGGGTTCGGGCGGCACTACCCTGAACGTCGTGGTTTCCATGCAGTTGAGCGATCACATCGGCCGGGTGCTCGCCGAACGGTATCGACTCCTCGCGCCGATCGGTGCGGGGTCATCGGCGCTGGTCTTCGTCGCCGACGACACCAAACTCAAGCGCCAGGTGGCGGTGAAGGTGTTGCACCCGGCATTGGCCGACGACCAACAGTTCCTCGATCGGTTCCGCACCGAAGCCCAGGCCGCCGCCCAACTCAACCATCCCAACGTCTTGGCGGTGTACGACTGGGGCGACGGCGACATGCCGTTCATCGTCACCGAGTTCCTACCCGGCGGCAGCCTGCGTTCGATGCTCGACCGCTCGAGCCTCACGCCGTCGCAGGTCGTGCTGCTCGGTCTCGATGCACTGAAAGGCCTCGACTACGCCCATCGGCAGGGTCTGGTGCATCGCGACATCAAACCGGGGAATCTGTTGTTCGATGCCGAAGGCCGGCTCCGGATCGCCGACTTCGGCTTGGCCCGGGCGTTGGCCGAAGCGGGCTGGACCGAACCGTCCGGCACCATGGTCGGTACGGCCCGGTACGCCTCGCCGGAGCAGGCTCGGGGCGAGAAGGTGGCCGAGAAGAGCGACATCTACGCGCTGTCGCTCGTGTTGTTCGAGGCGATCACCGGCGAGGTGCCCTTCAGTGCTGACACGACGGTCGGCACGCTGATGGCTCGGGTCGATCAGCCGTTGCCCGAGCACGAGGCCCTCGGCTCGTTGTACGAGCCGCTGTGCCAGGCCGCCGCACCTTCGGCTGACGAACGCTTCGTTGCCGGCGAGTTCGGCGAAGCGTTGATGATCGCGGCCGAGGATCTCCCTCGCCCTGAGCCGCTGCCGATCGCCGGCGCAATCACCTACGACAGCCCCCGCGGCGGGTTCGAGGTCGACCCCGACCCCACCGCCATCGGTGGCCGCCCGACCGGCGACGAGCCCGAACTCGTTTTGGCCAACCGGCAGCCGTACGTCGATCCCGATCTGGAGGATGAACCAGCGGGTCCGCGCTGGCCCTGGATGATCTTCTTCGCGCTTCTTGCCGCAGGGTTGGGAGTCGCGGCGTGGTTCATCGTGAGCACGTCGGCTGGCTCCACCCACGAGGTTCCGAATCTGACCGGGGTCGAATTCGAGCAAGCCCTCGAGCAGATCGCGGACAACGACTGGGACGTCAGGCAGAATCAGGCCCGCTCCGATGACGTGGCCGGCAATGCGGTCATCCGGACCGAACCGCCCGCGGGAACCGAACTCGACGAAGGCGAAATCTTCAAGATCTGGTACTCGATCGGCCCCTCGCTCGTCACGTTGCCTGCGCCGATCGCCGGCACCGCAGTATCCGAAGTCGAACGACGGCTGGCTGAAATCGGCCTGACCCTGGGCGAGCGCACGCCGGAGCTCAACGACGAGGTCGCCGCCGAGCTGGTGGTCCGCTTCGACACCAGCGGCACGCAGGTCGAGCTCGGTTCAGCGGTCGATGTGATCGTGTCCGAAGGGCCCGCGCCGGTCGAGATTCCCACCGGACTGCGGGGCGAGTCCTGCGATGCCGCCACCGAGACCCTGGAAGACCTTCGGCTGCAGGTCGAGTGCATTCCGGCCTACAGCGACGACGTGCCGGCCGGTCGCATCATGTCGGTCACGCCCCAGATGGGCAACGTGGTGCCGGTCGGTACCCTCGTTCAACTCGAGGAGTCCCAGGGACCCGAGCCGATCGCGGTGCCCGACGTGATCGGGCGGTCGGTCACCGAAGCCAACGCCAGGTTGCGCGAGGCCGGATTCGATTGTGCCGAAGTCGACGGGCCGATCGGGGGCATCGTGTTCGGACAGATCCCGTTGGCCGGGGAATCGGTCGTGCCCGCAACCTGTATCGAACTCTCCTCGCGCTGAGTCCGCCAGCGCTGGCGCCCTAGGCGGTGATGGCGTCGAGGCGGGCGGCGAGTTCTTTGGCCAGGTCGGTGCTGCCCGCGTCGGTCGGGGGCTGGATGGCCAGCAGCCGCGAGACGTCGCCGGTCGGTTTGATCTTGCCCTCGAGGAACGCCTGCATCGCCACCGCGGGATCACGTTCGACGAAGAGCGATCGGGCGACGTCGTAGGGCACCTCGATGGTGAGTTCGGCCGCGTCGAGATGGCCGCTGTCGATGCTGAGGCCGCCACCGCTGGTGTCGATGTGGCCCAGCACCGGCTCGTCGGCGAACGGAGGGTTGGCAACGATCACGTTGATCGTGACCTCGAGCGGGGCGTCGCCCGCTTGGTCGGCGTATTCGTCGCGGATGGCTCGAGCGGCCTCGATCCACTCGGGACTCAGGAAGGCGTACGCCGTCGGCTCGGTCATGTCACCCCCAGAATGCCCGCATCGAGGTGATCTTGCCATCGTCATCGAAGGCCATGACGTCGATGATCTGCATTTCCAGGCCGCCGGTGGCGTGCACCGTGAAGTTGAAGGCGATCTCGGTGTCGGTGCCGCCCATGGGCCCGGAGATCTCGGCTCGATCGACCATGTCGGGCAACGTGCCGTAGAACTCGAGCAGTGCCTCGCGTCCGACCCGGAGTTCGGAACCGACGGGGTCCTCGACCGTTGCGTCGTCGGCAAAAAGGTCAACCAGCTGCTCGACTTCGGGCTGGCCCAACAGGGCGACATACTGGCGAATTGCGTCACGGTTGTCGACATCGGCCACGGCTGGCACGCTCCTCAACGACTGGTCGGTTGTCTGGGTTGGCACGGTACCGCAGGGGAGTAGCCTTTGCTGCAATGCCTGACGCCACCCCCCGGGGCGACGCCGACCCTATAACGCGGGACGAAGTCGCCCACATCGCCAAGCTGTCGATGCTCGATCTCAGCGACGAGCAGCTCGATCTGTTCACCGGTCAACTCGCCGCGGTGCTCGAACACGCCCAGGATGTCGAGGCCCTCGACGTCCACGACGTCGAGCCGACCCACCATCCGTTCGGTCTGGTGAACGTCGCCCGGGCCGACGTCGTGGTGCCCTCGCTCGATCGGTCCGAGGTGCTGGCCCAGGCGCCCGATGTCGAAGATGGCCGGTTCAGGGTCCCGCCCGCCCTCGGTGAGCAGCCATGAGCTCGGCGAACGACGAAGCGACCGAGCTCGCGATCACCGATCCCGAAACGGCGATCGCCATCGCCAGTGCGGTGCGCGCCGGCGACCGATCGGCTCGTGAGGTCATCGACACATATCTGGATCGCATCGCTGCGCACGACGGCACGATCCATGCGTTCAACGAGGTACTGGTCGATCGGGCCCGAGCCCGTGCCGATGCCGTGGACGACACGGTTGCCGCCGGCGAAGATCCCGGCCCGCTTGCCGGTGTGCCGGTCGCCCTCAAGGACAACCTCTGCACCCGGGGCATCGCCACGACCTGCTCGTCGCGGATTCTCGAGGGATGGCTGCCCCCCTATGACGCCACCGTGGTCGAACGCATCGAGGGCGCCGGCGGCGTCGTGGTGGGCAAGACCAACATGGACGAGTTCGCGATGGGCAGCTCGACCGAGAACTCGGCGTTCGGCCCGAGCCGCAACCCGCATGACACCAGCAAGGTGCCGGGCGGGTCCTCGGGTGGCAGCTCTGCGGCGGTGGCCGCCGGTTTTGCGCCGTTGGCCCTGGGTTCCGATACCGGCGGCTCCATCCGTCAACCGGCGGCGTTGTGTGGTGTCGTCGGCGTGAAGCCGACCTACGGCGGCGTGTCGCGCTTCGGGCTGGTGGCGTTCAGCAGCTCGCTCGACCAGATCGGGCCCTTCTCCCACACGGTGGCCGACGCAGCGGCCATGCTCGAGGTCATCGGTGGCCACGACGAACGCGACTCCACCTCGATCCCGCAGCCGGTGCCGTCGGTGACCGCAGCACTCGATCAGGGATGCGAAGGCCTCCGGGTCGGCATCATCAAAGAGCTGTCCGGTTCCGGCGCCGGCGACCATGGGGTCGAGGGCATCGCCGCCGACGTCCAGGCCCGCGTCACCGAGGCCGCTGAACGGCTCGAAGCGTGCGGCGCCGTGGTCGGCGAGGCCTCTGTGCCTGCCGCGGTCTATGGCCTCTCGGCCTACTACCTGATCGCGCCGTCGGAGGCGTCCAGCAACCTCAGCCGGTACGACGGCGTTCGCTATGGGCTTCGGGTGGACGGTCCGAGCACCGCAGCGATGAACACCGCGTCGCGTACCGCCGGTTTCGGCGATGAAGTGAAGCGCCGCATCATGCTCGGCACCTACGCGTTGTCCTCGGGGTACTACGACGCTTACTACGGCAAGGCCCAGCGGGTGCGAACGCTGATCATCCAGGATTTCGCCAAGGCCTACGAGCAGTTCGATGTACTGCTTTCGCCCACCTCGCCGTGCACCGCGTTCGAACTCGATGCCAAGACCGCCGACCCCTTGATGATGTACCTCAACGACGTGTGCACCATTCCGTCAAACCTGTCCGGCGACCCGGCCATGTCGGTGCCGTTCGGCACCGGCGCCGATGGCCTGCCGATCGGCGTGCAGGTGTTGGCCCCGATGTTGGGTGAGGTCGACATGTTCCGCACCGCCGCAGTCCTCGAGCACGAGGCGCCGGCGGGGGGAGCGGCGGCATGATCGAATACACCACGACCGACGACAACCCCGCGCACGAGGATGCCCTCGGTCCCGACTGGGAACTCATCTGCGGGCTCGAGGTTCACGTCGAACTGTCGACCAGGACCAAGCTGTTCTGCGGTTGCCGGAACGAATTCGGTAACGAGCCGAACACCAACGTGTGCCCGACGTGCCTCGGCCTGCCCGGCTCGCTGCCCGTCGTGAACGAAACGGCCGTCGAGTACGCGATGCGGTTGGGGCTGGCGCTCGGCTGCACCGTGCAGCGCGGTGTGTTCGCGCGGAAGAACTACTTCTACCCGGACATGCCGAAGGACTTTCAGGTCAGCCAGTACGACAAACCGACCAACCAGGACGGCCAGCTCACCTTGCCCGATGGTGTGGTGATCGGTATCGAGCGGGCCCACATCGAAGAGGACACCGGCAAGTCCACCCACATCGGCGACACCGGCCGCATCCACGGCGCAACCTCTTCGCTGGTCGATTACAACCGGGCCGGCGTGCCGCTGCTCGAGATCGTGGCCCGGCCCGATGTCCGCACCGCCGAACAGGCCAAGTGGTACGTGGCCGAGCTGCGGTCGATCGTCGAAGCGCTGGGTGTCTCCGACGCCAAGATGGAAGAGGGCTCGATGCGGGTCGATGCCAATGTCTCCGTTCGGCCGGTCGGCAGCACCGAACTCCGCACCCGGTGCGAGATCAAGAACATCAACTCGATCAACTCGCTGGGCAAGGCGATCATTCACGAGGCCAAGCGCCACATCGATCTCTACGCCACCGGCGAAGCCCCGGTGCAGGAGACCCGTCACTGGGACGAAGCGGCCAACCGCACCCGCCCGGGCCGTCGCAAGGAAGACGCCGACGACTACCGCTATTTCCCCGAGCCCGATCTCGTGCCGCTGGTGCCGACCGATGCGGTGATCGAGCAGATTCGGGCCGGACTCCCGGCGCTGCCGTCAGCTCGTCGGGCCTCGCTGGCCACCGCAGCCGGTGTAACGCCGAACGAGGTCGCCCTGATCGTCGAGCGTGATCTCGACGCCCTGGCTTCCGACGCGATCGCGGCCGGGGCCGCGCCCGATCGGGTGCTGATCCACGCCGAACAGAGCATGGCCGACGGCAGCGGCGCGCTGACCGCAGAGGCGTTCGCTGCGCTCGTGCGGATGGAGACCGACGGCGAACTCTCGTCGACCCAGACCAAGGATGTGCTGGCCGAGCTGATCGCATCGGGCGGCAGCCCGGCCGACATCGCCGCGGCCAAGGGCTATGAGGCGATGGACAGCAGCGAACTCGAAGGTTTGCTCGATGGCCTCATCGCCGACCACCCCGATGAATGGAGCCGTTTCTGCGGCGACGACACCGGCGACGCCAAGAAGATGGCCGGCTTTTTCACCGGCCAGATCATGAAGGCCACGAAGGGCCAGGCTGACGGCAAGGTCGTCAACCAACTGTTGCAGGCCCGCAAGGGCTAGCGGCGGCGGGCGGGTGCCCGTTACGCGCTGGTGCGCGAGCTGCGGCGCTCGGTTTTCTCCATGCGGGCTTCGAACAGCTCGGCTGCTTCGATGAGCTTGCTCGGCAGCTCCATCAGGTTGTCCTGCGCTTCGGCCGCGTCGGCGGTGAGGCCGCCCAGTTGATCGATCTGCCATTCGCGTAGCAGCGGCGACACGACCTTGTCGGCGTGGATTCGCAGGTTGTAGATGCCGAGTTTGGCCATGCCGATCGATCGGCGCACGAAGCGGGGGATCGTGGTGCCGGGCATCTCGAAATCGGCCAACGTTCGCCACATCGAGGTGATGACCTGCGAGGGATCCTCCTTGAGCATCGCGGTGACGACACCCTTGTAGAAGATGAAGTGGTGGTTCTCGTCGGCCGCGATCTTCTTCATCAGGTTGAAGGCGGTCTCGTCGTCGGCATGGGCGCCCGCGTTGCGATGGCTGATGCGGGTCGCGAGCTCCTGGGCCGACGTGTAGACGAAGATGTCGATCGGGTCTTCGAGCGCGGTGCGCCAACCCCGCTCGACGACCGTCATCCGTTCGTCCTCGAGCTCTTTGGGGTTGCAGTTGCGGCTCACCAGCAGATAGCTCCGCATGGCGATGGCGTGTTGGCCTTCCTCGGCGGTCCAGAGCCGCCCCCAGTTGGCCATCGGCGAATCCGCTGGGAAACAGGTGGCGAGGCGCGCGTGGTAATAGGGCAGGTTGTCCTCGGTGAGCAGGTTGACGTGCAGCGCCGTGCGTACTTCGGGGGACAGCGTGCACTGTGATTCGTCCCAGGGCTCGTCGACGTAGTTTCGGCCGAGCTCCCACGGCACGACCTCGTGGTGGTACCAGTGTTCGCGGCGTTCGCGATGGTCGGCCATCAGCGTGGCGATCTCGCCTTCGACGGTGCGGAAGAGTTCGAGCGATGAGGTCAAAGGGGACTCCGGCTTCAAAGTGGTGGAGCGGGGTAGTGGCGCGTACGCAGCTTACCCCTCCGCCGCCTCGATCCCCGTTTGGCGCTTCCCGTCGCTTCGGGGGTCTGACCCCATTCCGAGATTTGGGGTCTGACCCCTTTCTGCCTTTTGGGGTCTGACCCCTTTTTGCGACAAGGGGTCAGAGTAAACCTGGGGTTGAAGGTTCGGCGGTTAGGGGTTGGGGATGCTGGGAGGATCGCAGAGGACGAAGCGGTCCCGTCGGCGTGGTCGGCGGCGGTAGTGTGCTGTCGTGGGTCTTTTTGTCATTGGTATGCACCGCAGCGGCACCTCGGCCACCACGAAGGCGCTGGCCAAACTGCCGCTCGAACTCCCGGCGACGGAGCATCTGATCGGCGGCGACAAGTCCAATCCCGATGGCCACTTCGAGGTCGCCGCGCTCACCGAGCTGAACGAGGATCTCCTGAACCGCGCCGGTGCCGCCTGGTTTGCCCCGACGAAGGCGGCGCTGGCCTCGGTCGCCGAATTGGTCGATCCCACCTACGGGCTCGAGCAACAGGCCCTGGCGACGTTCTCCGCCTCCTTCGAAAGCGAGGACTGGCTCTACAAGGATCCACGACTCTGCCTCACGTTGCCGTTCTGGCGCGATGTCATCCCGTCGGCCCAGGCCGCCGTGTTGGTTCGGCGGTCGCCCGAGGACATCGCCTACTCGATCCGAACTCGGAACGGGCTCGCCCTCCGGCACGGACTAGCGGTCTGGGAGCGTTATCTCCGTAGTGCCCTCGACGGTCTCGAAGGGCTCCCGACCTTTGTGGTGTCTTTCGAGGCGCTCGTCGATGCCACGCCGGCCAAACCGAGCCCCGCGCTCGCCTCGCTGATCGAGTTCGTCGCCGAGCATCGCACCGGCGGGCTGGGCAAGAAGGCGGTCAAGACCTGGGCCAAGGAACTGCAGGCGGCATTCAAGCCCGCACTGCGCCACCATGCCGCCGACGGGCCGGTGTCGGTCGAGCTGCTGTCGGGGCCGCAGCGCCAGCTGTCGGAGAAGCTGTTATCGCTCGATGGCCCGCACGACGCTCTCAAGGTCGGGCGACTCCCCCGGGAGACCCCGGGCCTCGATCTGCTGTTCGAATCAGCGATCGCACTCGACGCGGTCCAGCGAGAAGCGGTCAAGACTGCGGCCGGCCGGGCCGAGACCGCGATCATCGAGCAATGGCGGGCATCGGAGCAGGCCTACGAGAGCCGCATCGCCGATGCCCGCGACGAGATCGAGCGCCGCGGCGACCGGATCACCGAACTCGACTCCGCGCTCACCCGCGAGCGCGACGAGCATGCCGCTGCGCTCGATCACGTTCGTGGCGAGCTCGCGGCGGTTGCCGAAGCGAGGGCAACCGAAGCAGCGCAAGCGTCGGCGGCCGCTGAACGGGCTGCCGCGGATCTCGAGACCGTCCGCGAACAGGCTCGGTCCGAGATCGATCGCGTCGAATCCGATGCCGACAAGCGGATCGAGGTTCTGGAATCCGAATTCGGTGGGCGCGAGCAGGCCGCCCTCGACGAGGTCCAGCGGCTTCGCGATATCGCGGTCGAGACCGAGCTCATGTACCAGCACGTTCCCGAGCTCGACCGGCGGGTCACCGAACTCGAGGCGGAGCTCGCCACTGCGGTGCACGAACGCAACCTGACCGCCCAGAACCTTCATGACCTGGCCAATCGGCCGGCGGTGAAGTGGGCGGTGCGTATTGCCAACCGGCTCGGCAGCCGTGACGAAGAACAGCCGGACACGCATGAACCATCCGGTCCGCCTCCGGCCGAGCCGGTCATCGCCGAGCCGGACTGGGCCCACCTGGAAGCGCGCATCGCCGATGGAGCGTTCGAGCGCCCGCTCACCGTCATCGTCCCGATCTACAACGCGGTCGATGCCGTCGAACGCTGCCTCGAATCACTCGATCGTTTCACCCCCGAGTCGGTCTCGATCGTCCTGGTCGACGATGCCTCGACCGATGATCGCCTCGGGCTGGTGATCGATCAGGTCCGCGCTCGGCCCGGCCTGACCGTGTTGCGCAACGACGAGAACCTCGGCTTCACCCGGTCGGTGAACCGGGGCCTGGCCGCGGCCGAAGCCGGCGATGTCATCATCTTGAACAGCGACACGATGGTCACGCCGCGCTGGACCTGGCGGCTACGGGTCGCGGCCCACGAGCGCCCCAACATCGCCACGGTCACCCCGCTGTCCGACCACGCCGGCGTGTTCTCGTTCGCCTGCCCCGAACCGAGCGGACTCGACCATGCCGCCGATCTCGCCGCGGCGACGGCCCGGGGTAGTCGGTTCATCCGGCCGACCTCGCCGACCGGAAATGGCTTCTGCCTCTTCGTCACCGAGGAAGCCCGCGCCGTTGTCGGTGAGCTCGACGCGGAAGGGTTCCCGCGCGGCTATGGCGAAGAGAACGACTTCTGCATGAAGCTCGGGAAGGCGGGCTTCGACCACGTCATCGCCGACGATGTCGTCGTCTTTCACGAGGAATCAGCCAGCTTCGGCGACGCCACCCGCGAAGCGTTGATCGCGGACGGCTTGGCGGTATTGGCCGAGCGCTATCCCGAATACGACTCCCTGGCGCAGGCCTTCGTCGGGTCGCGGGAGTTCGGTGCCGCGCGCGAGGTCGCCGCGCACTCGGTTGCCGCCATCACACCGCACGGCCGGCGACGAGTGTTGTTCGTCGTGCACGACGGTGGCGGCGGAACCGACCTTTTCACCCGCGATTTGGCCGACGGTGTCTCCACCCGCTTCGAACCGTTCCTCCTCATCCCCGAAGGCCGGGCGCTGCAGCTCTGGCGCCACGGCGGACACCAATGGGAGTTCGAACGGGAGTGGCCGCTCATCGCGGACTGGGATGTTCGGCAGTTCCGCACTGCGCAGATGGCCGAGATATCGCTGGAGCTGCTCACCCGGTACGACTTCTCGCAGGTGCACATCCAGCACCTGATCGGCATGACCTTCGATCTGCCGGAGCTCGCCGCCGGGCTTGGTATCCCGACGGTGATGAGCATGCACGACTTCTACCTGGCTTGTCCCTCGGTGAACCTGCTCGACGACCAGTTGAAGTACTGCGGTGGCACGTGTACGAGCGGCGAGGGCAATTGTCCTCGACCGGTGCAGCTCCCCTCGGACCTGCCGCTGAAGCACCGGTTCGTGAAACTCTGGCGCCACGAGACCGAGCAGCTCATCGACCGGGTGCCGCTGTTCGTCACCCCGTCGAACGACACCCGCGAGCGCATGATCGACATGTTCGGTGCGGTGTCAGCGCCCAAGATCCGCGCCATCGAACATGGTCGTCGATTCGATCGTCAACGGGTGGCCTGCACCTTCCCGGCCGCCGGTGATCCGGTCCGGCTGCTGCTCGTCGGGGCGATCAACAAGTCGAAGGGGGCCGCGCTGGCCGCCCGCATTGCCCAAGCCGGCGCCGACTTGGGTGTCTCGGTCGAGATCCTGGGTGAGGTCGAACCGGGCTACGAGCAGGGCCTGCTCTGTCATGGCGCCTACACCCGAGACAACCTGTCGGCTCGATTGGCAACCATCCGCCCGACGTTCGTCGGCGTGTTCTCGATCTGGCCGGAAACGCACTGCTATGTGCTCTCCGAGGCGTGGGCCAACGGCATCCCGGCGCTGGTGGGGCCGCTCGGCGCACCGGTCGAGCGGGTCAACGAACACGGCGGAGGGGTGGTGGTCGACAGCCTGGACGCCGACGAGATCGCTCGGGTCGCCGCCCACTACGGCCGGGACCAGCGGGCCTACAACGACATCGCCCGCACCGCCCGTCTGAGCAATGTGCGTACCCTCGAAGCTATGAGCGATGACTGGCTTGCCCTCTATGACGAGCAGTACCAGTCCGTGCTCGGCCGTACCGTCTAGCGGGTGAGGAATCCCTTGACCGAGTCGCGTCGTTCCCATGGTCGGCCCCGGCCCGCGGTTGCCGGACTTCCCGCCTACAAACCGGGCAAGGCGGCCGAGCAAGCGAACCGAGAGCACAACATCACCGATGCCATCAAGCTGGCGTCGAACGAATCGCCGTTCGGTCCGCTCGATGCGGTGCGCGCCGCCGTCGAAGCCGGCCTCGACAAGGCCAATCGGTACGCCGATCATCGGGCCACCGCGGTCCGGTCCCGGATCGCAGCGATCGCCGGTGTCGATACCGAGTCGGTCATGGTCGGCGCCGGTTCGGCCGGGCTGTTGCAGCAACTCGTGCTGACGTACGTCGACCCCGGCGATGAAGTCATCTATCCGTGGCGCTCGTTCGAGGTGTACCCGGTTTTCACCCAGCTGGTCGGCGGCACGGCCATCACCACCCCGTTGGCCGGTCACGCTTTCGATCTCGATGCCGTGGCCGCGGCGGTGACCGAGCGCACCAAGTTGATCCTGCTGGCCAACCCGAACAATCCCACCGGTACCGCGTTGCCGATGGGGGCGTTCGCAGAGCTGCTCGAGCAGGTGCCCGAGCCCGTCATCGTCGTGCTGGACGAGGCCTACCGCGAGTTCATGGACCCGGCCTTGGGCGATTCCGTGTCCGACCTCCTGGATCGGTACCCCAACCTGGTCGTCCTGCGTACGTTCTCGAAGGCGCACGGTCTCGCCGCCTTCCGGGTGGGGTATGGCTTCGGACATCCCGACGTGGTCGAGACCATCGATCGCACGCTGGTTCCGTTCGTCGTCAATGGCCTCGCCCAAGTCGCCGCTCTGGCTGCCCTCGACGCGGCCGATGAAGTCGCGGCGCGGGTGGCGTCGGTGGTCGAGGAACGGCGTCGGGTCCATGCCGAGTTGGTGCACCAGGGCTGGCCGTTACCGCCGTCGGAAACCAACTTCGTGTGGCTGCCCCTCGGCGATCGCACCGACGAAATCACACTAGATATGGAACGGCGGGGCATCGTGGCCCGGCCGTTCAGTGGGGAAGGGCTCCGAATCACGATCGGCACCGCGGAGCAGAACGATCGTTTCCTGCAGGCCCTCGCCGAGGTCGCGCCGTCATGACCAGAAAAGCCATGACCAAGCAGCCATGACCGATCTGACCCACCTTCTCCCCGAAGCTGACGACGCCCCCCGCTGTTCGTTGTTCACGCGCGCCCAGGGCTTTGCGCCCGCCGGTACCGGCGTACGGGCCGACCGCCTCGTGCTGATCGAATGCCCGCTGCCGTGGCCCATGCCGATCCGCGATCATCGCTACCTCGATGGCCTGATGGCGTTGCTCGACCATGCCGATCGCCCCTCCCGAATCTTCGCGGCCGTGCCGACCGGCGTGGCCGACACGGTGCGGGTCGTGGTCTT
The DNA here is from genome assembly GCA_013002375.1 of Acidimicrobiales bacterium. Classification (GTDB taxonomy): domain Bacteria; phylum Actinomycetota; class Acidimicrobiia; order Acidimicrobiales; family SHLQ01; genus JABDJW01. The sequence goes on from JABDJW010000123.1 coordinate 15,597, forward strand.
CGATCGGGTTGGTGGCGGCGTGGCGCGGCGTACCTATCGGGTGCCCCGCCAGGGCGATCTGCTCGAGCTGGTCCGATCGCTGCTCGCTTCCGATCACGCTGCGGTGTCGGGCGCCCTCGTCGACGAAACGGTGCCGGCGCGCACATTGTTGGTCTGCACCCAGGGCACCCACGACATCTGCTGCGGGTCCTTTGGCACCAGACTCGCAGTCGAGGCGACCGCGGCCTTCGGTGATGTCGAGGTGTTCCGGGTCAGTCATACCGGCGGCCACCGGTTTGCCCCCACGGCCATGACGCTGCCCGACGGCCGGATGTGGGCCTACCTCGATGTGCCGACCTTGGCGTCGATCTACGACGAGACCGCTTCGCCGGCGCAGCTGGCGGCGATCGGTCGAGGATGGTGGGGGGTGGACCGCGGGCCCGCTCAGGTTGCGGAACAAGCCGTATTCGCCGCGGTCGGTTGGTCGCTCCACAACCACGACCGATCGGTGGACGTGCCCGAAATGCCTCGTCTCGACGGCCCACCGGTCGTCTGCGCCGTCAGCGCGGGCGATCGCCGGTGGCGCGTGACGGTGGGAGTGGAACGGATCGTGCCGACCATCTCGTGTCGTCAGCCCGGTGGGCTGCCGGCCAAGCCGGCTTCCGAGTACGCGGTCACGTCGCTAGAGTCGCTCCGATGAGTTCCGACGACCCCGTGCTGAACAGCCTTCGTGACAGCATCGACAACCTCGATGCAGCGCTCATCCACATCCTGGCCGAGCGATTCAAGATCACCCAGCAAGTCGGTGCCCACAAGGCGCAGGTCGGCATGCCCGCGGCCGACCGCACCCGAGAGTCCGAACAAATCGCTCGCCTCCGCCGATTGGCCTCCGATGCCAACCTCGACGAGGAGTTCAGCGAAAAGATCCTGAAGTTCATTTCGTCGGAGGTCATCCGCCACCACGAGCGCATCGCGGAGGGGCAGTAGGCGTCGTGGTCGTCCACCATCCCGATTCCATGACGCCGGAATGGCTGACCGCCGGTCTGCGAGCGGCCGGGTTCGATGGTGTGGTCGCTGCGGCAGCGATGCAGCCGGTCGGCACCGGCCAGATGGCGGACAGCGCTCGATTCACCCTGGACTACGCCAGTGGTACGGGGCCGGCTTCGGTCGTGGTCAAGATGTCGCCGGCCAATGTCGACGCTCGGTTGATCGGTTCCAGCGGCTACCTGAAAGAGGTCGCGTTCTACGACGAGATCGCATCGACGACGGCGTGTCGGGTGCCGGCGCGGTACTACGCCGAGATCAGCGACGATGGCGCCCTCTTCAGCCTGATGCTCGAGGACTTGGCCCCCGCCGAACAGGGTGATCAGATCGCGGGTTGTACGGTCGAGCAGGCGGCCATCGCGGTCGAGAACCTGGCCGGCCTGCACGGCCCACGCTGGAACGACCCGACGCTCGTCGGCGCGGCCGATCTCGAGCTCCCCGATACCGACAGCATCGCCTTCCTCGGATTGCTCATGGAAGCCGACACCGAGGAATTCATCGGACGCTACGCCGATCGGATGATCGCCGAGGACATCGACACCGTCCGGGCTTTCGCCCCTCGCATCGGTGACTGGCTCGAGGCCCGCAGTGAACCGCTCGGTCTGGTGCACGGCGACTATCGCCTCGACAATCTGCTGTTCGGTACCGCCGATGGCGGATATCCGGTGGCGACCGTCGACTGGCAGACGGTCGGGCTCGGCGTACCGGTGCGCGACCTGTCGTACTTCTTGGGCAACAGCCTGTCGATCGCCGACCGCCAGGAACATGAGCGCGCCCTCGTCGAGTGCTATCACGCGGCGTTGCTCGAGCATGGCGTGACCGACTACTCGTTCGAGCAGTGTTTCGATGACTATCGGTACGGTCAGTTCCAGGGGCCGATGGTGTCGGTCCTCGGGGCGATTCATTCCACTCGAACCGACCGCGGCGACGACATGTTCATGGCCATGATCTCCCGTTCGGGCCAGGCCATTCGCGATCTCGATTCGTTCGGCACCCTGCCCTAGACACCGGTGACCTTGGGCCCTAGTGGTCGGGCGATGTGCCGGGCACGATGAAAGCGGCCGACGGCAGGTAGCCGTCTGGCGATTATTCGGGAGATCTCGAATGCAGAGTGTTCGGTTGGGCGTAGTTCGCAGCGGTCTGTTCCGGTGGCTCGGGTTGGTGGTCGTCGGCCTCGCCCTGCTGACCGGGTGCGGCAGCGACGATGAAACAACGACATCATCGACGGCGGCGACAACCACGTCGGAGGTGAGTACGACGTCGTCCGAACCCGATACGACGACCTCCACGACCACGTCCGATACGACGACAACGGGGTCAGTCACGTCGTCGACTGCGTCCTCGACCACCGACGCGCCAACCACGACGACGGCGTCCACCACCACGGCACCGACAACGCCGACCCTGCCCGGCGAACCGTTCGAGGGCTTCATCGAGGCCGGTGACGAACTCGGCGTGATGGGCGTGGCCTTCGACGACGTTTTGAATGTGCGGGCTTCGCCCGGCACGGATCAACCGATCATCGCCACCTTGGCCCCGACCGCCGAGGGTGTCGTGGCCACCGGCGAAGAGCGAAGGCTGAGCTCGATCTGGTACGAGATCCAGACCGACAGCGGTACCGGCTGGGTCGGCTCCTCGTTCGTGGCCTACGTCGGAGCGGTCGACGATGCCACCGCCGAGTACCTGGCCGCCGGTGGGCCGACCGAAGCCGAGACGATCGCCGAACTCGGCGAGCTCGTGGCGGCGGAGTACGCGTCGGAAGATCCGGCCTCGCGCATCGTCCAGACGGTCGCACCCTCGACCGGCGATCTGAACGAGGTCACCTACGACGTCGTCGGCCTCGGCGATGATTCCGGCGCCGGCTATCGACTGCACCTTTTCGTGCTCGAGAGCGAGGACGGTGAGGGCTTCGTCCTCCGCACGATCGAGCGCACCGCGTTCTGCAGCCGGGGTCTCAGCGGCGAACTCTGCGTCTAACCGGACGTCGTCCCGATGTCGGGCGGGGTTCTTCGGGGAGGGCGGTCAGAGCTCGGCGGTGAAGGCCCGAATGGCGTCGGCCAGAGCCGCCCCGTGCTTGACGTGTACCCGATGGCCGGCATCGGGCACCACGACCGTGCTGCGGACGTCGAGATCGCGTTCGAACACGCCGACCGACGCCTTGAACCGTTTGTCGTGTTCGCCGATCACGACCAACGTGGGCACGGTGATGTGATCGAGGTTGTCGATGACCCACGAGTCGACGTGCTTGGAGATGGCTTCGGAGCCGGGTGGGATCTGGAGGTCGGCCGCTGATGTGTCGACCGATTCGTTCCACTGGGCCATGGTGTCCGGGTTGCGAAAGCCGGGTCCGGCGGCGACCAACACCAACCCTCGGACGTGATCGGGGTGCAGCAGGGTGTAGGCCAGCGACAGGTAACCGCCGAGGGAGTGGCCGCCCAAGACACAGGGCGTGTCCGCGCTCTCGACGACCCGGGTGAGATCGGCCAAGGCGTCGTCGCGGGTGTACTGCCCGGGTGGGGGAGCGGCGCTGTCGCCGTGGCCGCGGAGGTCCCACGTGATGCAGTGGTGGTCGCCACTCAGCGCGGCGACGGTGCCGTCCCAGGTGTGGCGATCGTCGACCCAGCCGTGGGTCAACACCACCGACGGCCCGGCGCCCTGTTCGGCGATCTCGAGGTGGATGGGTTCTTCGCTGGTGGTCATCGGCGCCAACCTAGCGCGGTGTAGGTTTGCGCCCATGCAGGCAGTGGTGTTGCGTGACCATGGCGAGCCCGAGGTGCTGGGCATCGAGGACATCCCGGATCCCTCGCCGGGGGCCGAAGACGTCCTGGTCGAGGTGCACAGTACCGCGCTCAATCGGGCCGACCTGTTGCAGCGGCGCGGGCTCTATCCGGGCCCGCCGGCCGCGTTCGAGGTGCCCGGCATGGAGTTCGCCGGCACCGTTGTGGAGTGCGGTGATCGGGTCAGCGGTGTGGCCGTCGGTGATGACGTCATGGGCATTGTCGGCGGCGGCGCCTACGCCGAGAAGATCGTCACCCACCACCGCCAGGTCATGACCGTGCCGGAATCGGTCGCATTGGCCGACGCCGCCGCGATCCCGGAAGTGTTCATCACCGCCTGGGACGCCATGATGCAAGGCGGATTGGCGCCGGGTGGCACCGCGCTCGTCCACGCCGGGGCCTCGGGTGTGGGAACCGCGGCGATCCAGATCGCCAACTATCTCGGGGCTTCGGTCGTGGTCACGGCATCGGCCGGCAAGGTGCAGCGGTGTCTCGACCTCGGCGCCCATCTTGCCGTCGACTACACGAGCACGGACTATGTCGATGCGGTGAAGGAATTCACCGCCGGCGCCGGAGTCGACATGGTGCTCGACGTGGTCGGCGGCGACTACCTCAGCCGCAATCTCGGGTGCTTGAAGGTCCAGGGCACGATCGTGCAGGTCGGCGTGATGGGCGAGCAGATGGCCACCTTCCCACTGGGTCTGCTCCTGCCGCTGCGGGCGACCATTCGCGGCACCGTTCTGCGCGCTCGCCCGCTCGAGGAGAAGATCGCCGTGACCCGCCGCTTCGCTCGTGAAATCTTGCCCGGGTTCGACCAGGGCCGGCTGCAACCGGTGATCGACAGTCGTTACGAGCTGGCGGCGATTCAGGACGCGCACCGGTACATGGAAAGCAACGCCAACGTCGGCAAGATATTGATCGACATGCCGTAGATCCTTGGTCTTCAGCTCCGTCACCTTCCTTTTCTTCTTTCTGCCGGCCGTGCTGGCGGTGGTGACGCTGGCCCCCGAGAGGCTCCGCAACCGGGTGCTGCTCGCCGCCAGCCTGCTCTTCTACACCTGGGGGAGTCATTGGTTCGTCGTGGTGCTGGTCGGAACCAGCGTGCTCGACTGGATGCTGGTCGCTCAGGCGCGCGCCGCCCATGACCGCCGCGAGATCGAAGGGCGCCGGCGATGGCTGGCGGCGTCCATTGTGCTCAACCTCGGTGTGTTGGCCTACTTCAAGTACGCCGGGTTCATCAGCGTCGACATCGTGAGTCGTTTCACGCCGGTCGACCGTCCGCCCGACTGGCTGACCGATGTCGTGCTGCCGATCGGTATCTCGTTCTTCACCTTCCAGCGCATCTCCTATGCGGTGGACGTGAGTACCGGGCGCGACGAACCGACCCGCACTTTTGTCGATTACCTGCTCTACATCTGCCTGTTTCCGCAGCTCATCGCCGGTCCGATAGTGCGCTACCGCGACATCAGCGGCCAGCTCCGCGGCCGGGTGATGACGCTCCATCAGGCCAGCGACGGCGTCGTGCGCTTCTCGCTGGGGCTGGCCAAGAAAGTGTTGATCGCTGACACCCTGTCGCCAGTAGTGGCCGCGGTCTTCGACGGTGGCGGCGACGTCAGCACGCCGGCCGCGATTGTCGGGGTCGTTGCGTACACCCTCCAGCTCTACTTCGACTTCAGCGGGTACTCCGACATGGCCATCGGTCTCGGTCTGATGTTCGGCTTCTCGTTCCCGGAGAATTTCGACCGGCCTTACACCTCGCACTCGGTCACCGAATTCTGGCGCCGGTGGCTCATCACGCTGTCGACGTGGTTCCGCGACTACCTCTACATCCCGCTCGGTGGAAGCCGATCGGGTCGGACGTATCGCAACCTGGCCGTGGTGTTCCTGCTCACCGGCTTGTGGCACGGCGCGGCCTGGACCTTCGTGGCATGGGGTGCCCTCCACGGCGGCATCTTGTTGGTCGAGCGTCTTTTGGGGGGCCGTCTGTTCTCCGGCCTGGCCGGTCGGGTCGTCACGTTGGGTCTGGTGATGGCGGCGTGGGTGATCTTCCGGGCCCAGACGCTCGGTCGGGCGGGGGAGATCTTCGAGGCCTTGGTCCGGTTCGACTTCGGGCCGGTCCGTCCCGATATTGCGTTGGCCCTCGACACCCGCACGATGTTGGCCCTCGTCTTCGGGTCGGTCGTGTTCTTCCTGCCGCGGAACGTGATCTCCGCCGATCGTTCGACGCCCGATCGGCGAGCGTTGCACGTTCCCGCCCGAGCGGCCCTGGTGGCAGTCGCCTTGCCCGCTTCGCTGGTGGTCGCCTCGACGCAGACCTTCAGCCCGTTCCTCTACTTCCAGTTCTGATGCGGTTCCTTCCCGTTCTGACGCCGCGCGCCCGGGTCCTTCGCGGTTTGACGGTGCTGTGGTTCGTCGCATTGTTGGCCGTACCCGGGGTCCTGTCGTTGGTGCGCGATGCGCCCGAATCAGTGGAGCAGCGGTTGGCCCGTCCCTTCCCCGAGATCGATGTCGGCGGGATCTGGAACGGTGAGGTCTTCTCGGAAGTCGACGGCCACCTCCAGGATCGCCTCGCCATTCGCGACCGGGCGATCGACTGGCACGCATGGTTCAGCTACGAGCTCCTGCGAGACTCGACGAACTCCGACGTGCTCGTCGGGGAAGGCGAGTGGTTGTACTACGGCCCGGTGTTCTCGCGCCCGTGCGATGACGCCGCAGCGGGTGCGTGGCCGGAACCGGGTGCCCTCATGGCCGAACTCGAAATGGCCAACCGGCGCTTGGCCGCAGCTGGTATCGACTTCTTCGTCACCCGGGTGGTCGAGAAGGGGTTCATCGAGACCGACTACCTGCCCGGCGCGATACCCGGCCGGGAGTGCACCGCGGCCCTCCAGGCCGACATGCGGAACGCTTTCGCCCCGAGCGAATTCACCATCGACCTCTGGGGCCTGTTCGAGGATGCCGCGTCGCCTGAGCGGCCGTTGTACTGGGCCCGCGACACCCACTGGAATGACCGCGGACGGGTGTTGGCCGTCGAGGCCCTGGTCGAATCCATGGCGCCCGGCGTGTGGGACATCGAGCCCGTCGAGGGGCCCGATCGCGAGATCGTGGGCGAACCGGCCAGACTGATCGGCATCGATGGGCTGCACCGCGGCCCGAGGATCAGATTGCCACGACCGGAGATCACCACGACCGAGACTCGCCGTGAGCAGTGGATCCACTGCTTCATGTCGGAGGGCGCCGGCGCGCTGGTTCCCGGCCGCACGGTCGTGCTGACCGATTCCCATCTCTGGCGTTCGGAGGCGTTGCTCGCACCGTGGTTCGAGGAGCTCTGCTTGCTGAACTGGCGGGGAGAGGACAACCCCGCAGCCGCCGCGACAGCTGCCGAGGCCGATCGCATCCTGTTGTCGCTCTCCGCTCGCGAGACGGCCAGTCTGGCGCGGTGGGCCGACCGTCTCGCCGACTGGGCCGAGTAACCGACGATCCGACTCGGCGGTCGGGCCGGAAAGGGCTGGGGCTAGCGGTCGGCGAGGGGGACGTACTGGCGTTCGCCGTTGCCGACGAACAGCTGACGAGGCCGGGCGATGCGGCTTTCCTGTTCGAGCATCTCGACCCAGTGCGAAACCCAGCCCGGTGTGCGGCCGATGGCGAACAGCACCGTGAACATGTTGGTGGGGAAGCCCATCGACTGGTAGATGAGGCCCGAGTAGAAGTCGACGTTGGGGTAGAGCTTGCGGCTCACGAAGTAGTCGTCGGCCAGCGCGACCTCTTCGAGCTTGAGCGCGATGTCCAAGCGGGGGTTGGTGCCGGTGACCTTGAAGACCTCGTGGGCGGTGTCCTTGATGATGCGGGCGCGGGGGTCGTAGTTCTTGTACACCCGATGGCCGAAGCCCATCAGGCGGCGTTCACCCTTCTTCACGCTCTCCATGAAGGCCGGCACGGCGTCGTAGTCGCCGATCTCGTCGAGCATGTTGAGCACGGCTTCGTTGGCGCCGCCGTGACGGGGCCCGTAGAGAGCACCACACCCGGCCGCGACGGCCGAGTAGGGATCAGCGTGCGCGCTGCCGACGACCCGCACTGCTGTGGTCGAGCAGTTCTGCTCGTGGTCGGCATGGAGGATGAAGAGCTGATCGAGGGCCTTGGTGAGCACCGGGTTGGGCTCGTAGGTGGGTTCGGCGACCCGCCACATCATCGACAAGAAGTTCGACGCATAGTCGAGGTCGTTGTCGGGGTACACGAACGGCATGCCGATGCTGTAGCGATAGGCCATCGCCGCCAGGGTGGGAATCTTGGCGATCAGCCGCACCGCTTGTTGTTGCCGAACTGCCGCGACCTCGATGTCCTTGGCTTCGGGGTAGAACGTGCCGAGGCCGGCGACCGACGATGTGAGCATGCCCATGGGGTGCGCGTCGTGGTGGAAGGCGTCGTTGAGCCGCTTGCGATAGTTCTCCCGCACATAGGTGTGGTGCGTGATCTCGTGGGTCCAGCTGGCCAGTTCGTCGACGGACGGAAGGTCGCCGTGCATCAGGAGGTACGCGACCTCGAGAAACGTCGACTGTTCCGCCAGCTGCTCAATCGGGTAGCCCCGATAGCGCAGGACGCCTTCTCCGCCGTCGAGATACGTGATCGAGCTCTCGGCATTGGATGTGGTGGCGAAACCGGGATCGTGAAACCAGACGCCCGGCAACAGTTTCCGCCACTCGGCTGCCGACACGCCGCCGTTTTCGATCGGGATCTCGAGGCTCTCGCCGGTGCGGTTGTCGGTGATCGTGATGGTCTCAGCCACTGGCTTCCTT
>JABDJW010000128.1 GCA_013002375.1 Acidimicrobiales bacterium
CCGAACTCACCAAGCTGGCCGGATGCCAGTCCATCCCGGCGGTGCCGCTGTGCGACCTCGAGAACGACCGGGAGGTCTTCCGGGCCCAATTCGCGTCGATCGTCGATCGAACGTTGCGGGTACTACCATGACCGCGGTCGCGGTGAACGGCCGGTTTCGCCATCTCGAACCCGGCGGCTACAGACGGTACGCCGACGAGGTCTCCACCCGCATTCCGGGGGCCACGGTGTTTCAGCCATCGCACCGCTACGCTCGCGGCCTCCGCGGTCGTACCTGGGAACAATCGGTCCTGGCTCGCCGAAGCCACGACCACGTGCTGTTCAGCCCGGCCAACTCCGGCCCGATCCACCATCACCGCCAGGTGGTCGTGCTTCACGACATCTACACGCTGCAGCGCCCCGAATGGTTCGACCCCAACCTGTGCCGCTTTCAGCGCCGGTTTCTGCCGCGATTGGTCGCCAACGCCCAACGGGTGGTCGTGCCATCGATGGACGTCGCCAACCGGGTTTCCCTTCAGCTTCGCACCCCCGCCCACAAGGTCGTTCCGGTCGCTCCGGCGGTTGGCACGCCATTCGGCCTCGACACCGATCCCGCCCGCCGGGCTGCACTCGCCGAGCGGCTCGGTCTCGCCGACGGCCAACCCCTGGTGACCGGGTTGGTGTCGGCCTCGGTGCGTAAGAACTCTTCCCACACCCTCGCCGTCCTGGCCGAAGCGCGGCGCCGGACCGGAGCCGTCGTCGCGGTCGCGGGCCACGACGACCGCCCCCGAGCCGTCGCCGGCGGGGCGCGCCCGAGCCATCCCGACGTCATCGACCTCGGCTCGCTGAACGATCACGACCTGGCCGCGTTCTACGCCCTGGCCGACGTGTTCGTCTCGCTGCCGCTCGGCGAAGGGTATGGCATGCCGATTGCCGAGGCCGCGGCCTGTGGTGCTTCGATCGTGGCCTCTCCGGTACCGGCGGCGACCGAGAGCTTGGAGGGGCACTGCACGGTGGTCGAAGCCACCGACCTCTACCAAGCGGTCACGGCCATCGAGTGGGCGTTGGCCGAGGACTCGGCCGCGGCTGCGGCGGCCCGGTATGCCGCAGCAACCAGCTGGACGTGGCGCCAAGCCAGCGACCGAATCAACCGACTGCTCAAGGAGTTGAACGACTGATGTTCAAGCGATCGACCAAGTCGACGAAGTCCACCAAAACCAAGAAATCCACCAAGGAAACCACCGCGGGAGCACCCATGAAGCGATTGATACTGCACGTCGGTACCGGCAAGACCGGGACCACCGGGATTCAGGAGGCCCTGGCCCGCAACGAGGAACGAATGAAGGCTGCGGGCTTCCACCTCCTCGAGAGCAACCGGGCTCGCGAAGGCTCGGGCAAGCACGGCGTGGCCTGGCGCGACCAGCACGACCAGTCCTGGTACGACCTGGTCGAGGAAGCAGAGTCGCTCCGGGACGAAGATGTCTCGGTCATCATCTCGAACGAGGGCCTCTGGAATCAGCGGGCCGAGGTCTTCCAGGCCATCCACGATCTCTTTCCCGGGTTCGAACCCATGGCCGTGCTGTACGTCCGCGAGCAGGCCGAGTACATCCAGACCTTGGGCTTGCAGTTCGCCAAGGGCCGCGACCAGGGCCGGTTCGACTACCTCGACCCCGACGACCTCGCCGAGTACATGAACCGACGGCCGGCCATGGACTACTACGACACCTGCCTCCGGCTCGAGGAAGGCCTTGGCGAAGGCGCGGTCCACGCTCGCCTCTTCAACCGGGACAACCTCGTTGACGGTGACATCGTGGCCGACTTCTTCCACCAGATCGGCTTCACCGAGGACTTCGAACGCCCCAACACGATCGTGAACCCGGGCGTGAGCGTCGAGTTCGCCCGAACGCTGGCCCGCTATGCCGAAGAGCCGCCCGAGGGCATGCGGCGGATGGAACTCCGCGATCTCGCGGCACGAATGACCCTCGACGGGGTCGGCACCAAGTACTTCCTGCCCCGCGAGTACGTCGAACAGATCCGGGCCCTGTATCGCGACAGCAACGCCAACTTCGTGAAGGAGTACCTCGAAAACGCCAAGGAGCTGCCGGAGGGCGACGTGTGGCGGGACGAAGGCGAGGATCAAACCGACGAGATCGAAGCGCTGCTGCTGAAGACCGCCGGCGACTACCCCATGTTGCGCGAAGGCGGCTGGGGCAATCGGCGCACCGGCTTGCGGCTGCTCGCCGAAGGCTTCGACATCAAGGAGCGACCCCGCCCCATGACCGGCACCATCGAAGGCGAGGAAGCCACCATGCGGTTCCGCACGTCCAACTCGGTCCGGACCTGGCTCGAAAAGGAACTCCGCCTTCGCATCGACACCCTCGACGATGCCCCGCTCGACACCGCAGTGTCGGTGAACGGCACCGATCTCGGGGAATTCCGCCTGCCCGAGGATGAAGTCGTCGTGCCGCTCGACCTGTGCCAACCGTACGACCAGGTGGCGTTGACGCTGCGACCCACATCCGACGATCGGGCACCGATCACCGGGCTCTCGTTTCCGGACCTCGTCAGCTAGCCCGGCCGGCGGGAGGCCGTGATGAGGATTGTCCTTCACATTGGCACCGAGAGCGCTGGTAGTGCCGCGCTCCAGCGGTCGCTGCACCTCGATGTCGAGGCATTGCGCGCCGCTGGTGTCTACGTGCCGACCGCGGGCCGGCCGGTGCCGCATGTCGCCAAGATCGCCCTTGGTTGGATAACGCCCAAGCTCGACACGTGGGAAGAGCTGGCGAAGGAACTCGCCAACGTCGACTCCGACGTGCACACCATCGTGATGTCGCACGAAAGCATCTGGAGCCAGGGGAAGAAGCCACTCCTGCGGTTGCGGGGACTCGTCGGTTCGGCGGACCTGTCGTTGGTGATGTACCTCCGCGATCAAGCCGACTATCTGAGTTGGCGGGTCCTCGAAGCCCAGCGGCACCCCACCAAACGATTCGACTTCAACGACAAAGCGCAGATGGACTCGTTCATCCGCCGCATGGAACTCGACTACCTGGCCGCCGCCCAACGGCTCGAGAGCGTCTTCGGCCGCGAGTCGCTCGACATCATCCCCGAAAATGACGATGCCCAGCGCGACCTCGACCTGGTGACCGACTTCTACAAGCGACTCGGCGTGGGCGAACTCGCACCGGACACGACGCAACTACGCACGATCACCATGCTCACCCCCGGCCTGGCCGATGCGCTGCGTTTCGCACCGGGCACCGCACCCTACGGCGTGGCCAAGGCCGACCTGCTGGACATCGCGATGCGGCTCTCGTCGCAGGGAATCGGGGCCCGACAAGTCCTGAAGCCAGACCAGGTCGGGCGGATTCGCCACCGGTACCAGGTCTCGAACGGGCAGCTCAGCCAACGGTACCTCGACGGCCGGCCGGCCACGGTGGCCCGGCCGTACACCAACCTGGCCGACCATCGCTCCCCCGACGAGCTCCGGGAGCTGTTGCTCAACCATGTTGAGCGGGCTCCGCTCCTGAAGGCGGACTGGCTCGCCAACCCCACGCCCACCCAGAGCCCGTTCTCTCGGGGTTGGGTGTTGCGGGAGGCATCGCCGACGATCTCCCCCCCGCTGGTCGCCCGGCTGCACGGCGATGTCGGCCGGTTGCGCTTCCGCGTGCCCTTCGGGTTCGAAGAACGGGCCGGCCAGTCAGGCGTCGAGCTGCTCGTCGTCCCGGACACCCCCGGCTTGCACCCCTGCCGAGTGCGGGTCAACGGACGCGATCGGGGCATTGTCGACATCGGGGCAACGAAGTCCATTCCGCTCGGCCAGGATGCCAGCGGGCTCGGTGTGTTCACCGTCGATCTCGCGCCCACCACGGCCGATCCGCTGGAGCTCGCTGGTCTGGAGATCGGCGACCGCCCGTGGATCCCGGAGCGATGGGAACCCGGCATGAGCGATGGGAACCCGGCATGAGCGATCGGGTTGTCTTTCACATCGGTGCCGAGAAGACCGGCTCGACCAGCATTCAGGAAGGCCTCGCCCTCCTCGAGTCCCGGCTCGCCGCGTACGGCGTCAAGATGGCATCGGCCGGTCGGCATCGACCGACGATGGCCCGCAACGTCCTTCCGTGGCGCGACGCCGACGCGGTGGAGTGGGCCGACCTCCGCAAGGAACTCCGCCGACCGGAACAAGGCGTCGACACGCTCGTCGTTTCCAACCAAGCGCTCTGGCGCCAACGAGACGGCATCCTGCGGCGCCTTCAGCGTTACCTCGATGGCCGGCCGGCTCACGTCGTGATGTACGTACGGGAACAGGCCGACTTCCTGCAGTCGCTGGCGATGCAGAACTGCAAGAACTCCCGCCGGACCTTCGATTTCGACGATCCCGAGGTCTTCGCGGACTTCGCGGCGAAGCGGGCCCCCGACTATGACGAGGTGTGCGAGCGCTTCGCCACCATCATGGGCGCCGATGTTGTCGAGGCCCGACCCTACGACGAAGCGCAGTTCATACGAGGCGAACTCATCGCCGACTTCCTGTCGGTGCTGATCCCCAGCATCGAATTCGCCAACCCACCCAATCCGCACGCCAACCCCAGCCTCGCCCCCGAGCTGGCCCGTATCCTCCACACCGACGAAGTGCGGGGGTTGGACGCCGACGAGGACGAGATTCTCGACACTGCGCTGCGGATTTCGGCTGAACCGCGTCGCGAGAAGTTCTTCCTCAACGAAGCGACTGTTCGCGAGATCAGACGCAGCTACGCCGACAGCAACAACCGCTTGGCCTCTCGGTACCTCCGGAGGGGCGCAATTCTGCCCCAGCATGTGGCCTGGCCCGAGGGTATTGCGCCGCTGGCCCGCTCATCCCGAACCGATCTGGTCGAGCGCATCGCGAACGAAACCGCGTGGGCGCCGCGCCTCGTGCGCGGCTGGCGAGGCCGGAGCGGGCCCATCGAGGGGATCTTCGGCGCCGGATGGGAATTCGTCGACATCGACAGCAAGGCCTGCGCCCGGATGGTGGAGGGCAACGCCACGCTTCGCTTTCGCACCGACTTCCAGCGCGAGTGCTCGGTCAACGGTGCCTTGGAACTCGAGCTCGGACTCGAGACGACCGATCCGGCGCCGATGCACGTCACCGTCAACAAGGGTCCAGTCGTCACCCTCGACCTCACGCTCCAAGCGATCCCCCTCCCGGACTACGAACAGGCGCGGGGCCATTGGGAGATCACGTTCACGGCGCCGCCCGGGCCCCGCAGCATCGAGGTGCATGGGTTGCACGTCGGCTACGGGCGCCCGGTCTTCGCGAAGGTCTGAGCCGCCAGGAACTCGACGGATCTGTCAGTCGTCGTCGAGGATCGTGGCGATCCCCAACCCGAAGAACGCCTGGTTCACCGTGGCGTTCGCCGATGGATTGGTGAAGCTGATCACAACCCACTGGCCATAGAGCGTGGGCGGCTCGTCGATCGTGTCACCCAGCACTTCGATCTGGACGAACTGCTCGGTTTCCCCGGGTAGGAATGTCACCGTGCCCGACGCCGCGACATAGTCCTCGCCGCTCAGCGCAATGGTCGGGTTCGCCGGGAAGTCCACCGTCACCCAGTCCACCGTGACCGGGTCGGCTGCGGGAGCGTCAAGGGTGACCGGCACATCGACGAACACCGAGCCGGTATCACCTTCCCAGACCCCCCAGATCCCCGGACTGATGACGACCGGGCCGGGATCGCCCAGGATCTCGATGGCGTTGACGATCGGACGGTTCTTCACATTGCCGAAGTCGACGTCGACAATGCCGTCGCTGACGATCGTGTACGACTTCATCGTGCCGACGAGGTGACCGACATCGGCGATGATGTCGTAGTCGTCGAGTACGAGGTTGCCGTCGATGCTGACATCGAACTTCCGATCACCGATGCCGGTGGTGCCGGTGCTGTTGTTGCCGATGTAGAGCCGGACCTCAACCGTCTCACCGGCTGTGACGGGGAACTCCCACTCCATCTCGGGCAGGGCCAGAGGGTCCTTGCGTTCGGTCTGCCACACGCCGACCGGCGTCGATGCCGGCACGCTGCCGTCCGGGTTCATCCCGACCGGGAAGGAGGCGGTCTTCGAGCCGGTGTTGTGGAGCGGACTGGGGTTGGTCTTGGTGTCGATGTCCCAGTCCGGGCCCCCGTCGATGGCCGAGATCGCCGCGCCGCCCGCGTTGACCCGGTAGAGGATCCCCGACGGCGGCGGACCGTCCTGCGTGACGTTCAAGGTGAACGTCTCGTTGTCGATGCCTCCGTTGCCGTCGTCGGCGGTGACGGTGATGTTGAGGTAGCTACCGGCATCGCCGACCAGCGGATCGAACGTGAACGTGCCGCTGTTGTCACCGTTGTCCAGGAACGTCCCGAAGCCGGGGACGTTCGAAGCGGTCAACGCGATGGGGTCGCCGTTGTCGTCGGTGGCGGTCACGTTGAAGGTCAGGTTTTGCCCTTCGAACACGCTCTGCCCGCCGATCGGGGCGATGAGCGGCGGCACGTTCCCGCCGCCGGCCGGATCGAGTTCGACCGTCAGGTGGTTGGACACCCGGCCCGGCTCACCGTCGGCGCTTTCCACCGTGGCCAGGAACAAGTTGAAGCCGCCGGCCGGCTCGGAATCGAGCAAGGTGACCGGGATGTCGACATACCCCTGCCCGCCGATCGTACCGCTCAGATGGTTCACACCGAGGAAGACGTTCGTCTCGTAGGCGTCGAGGTCGTAGCCGGGTGGGTCGAAGAACAGGCCGGATTCAGCATGGAGCAACCGCACGGTCTCGCCCGCCGGCCCGGTGATGCGGATCGTCTGAGCGGCCGCGACCACCGATGTCGGATTCCCGGTGATTCCGAGCATCTCGATGCTCGGTGCGGCGGCCCGGTCGCTGTCGACCAGCGTTTCACCGCCGCCGCTGGTGCCGGCGATCGGATGGATCTCGTTCGTCAGCGTCGAACCGTCGGAGAAATCGACCATCAGTGTCGAACCGGACAGCTCGAGTCCGGAGACCTTGCCCGCATTGTTGGGCGATGGCCGGACCGAGCCCTGGATGCTGTTGGGGTCGACATCGACCGAGAAGGTCATGAGCTCGCCGGGGCCGAAGTCGTTGAAGTCCAAGGTCAGTACCCGCCAACCGTTGGCGCCGTCGACGCCGTTGGCCGGTGCGGCAAACGTGCGACCGAGGTATCCGATGCCGGGATCCAGATCGATGGTGACGTCACTGCCGTTCGTGTCACCGGCGACGCCGATCGGGTCATAGACCATGTCCGGCATGATCGCGGAGCCGAGATCCAGAGAGATCGAGGTGATGTCGTCGGTGAGCGAGAGGTTCTCGACGATGAACGAGCCGGCGCTCGAGGAGCTGCCGTTGAGGTTGCCGGTCGGCGTGATCTGCATCGACGCGGCGACGTCGTTGCCGCCGGTGCTGACCGGCCTGACCTCGAGCTGGTCGAACGTGACCGGGAAGGTGGTGCCGGCTCCGCGACTCGAGGTGACGCCGAACGCCGTGGATCCGGTGAGCCACGCCGACGGCACGGCTTGGGGGGCGCCGACATCGATGCGGGGACCGGGGACGCCACCGTTGATGAGCACGTAGCTGGCCTGGACCGTGGCGGCTACCGGATCGACCAGGAACATCAGGTCGAGCGCGTCGGGGCCGGGCATCGGGGTCGAGCTGGTCGCGATCGGGGTGAAGTTGCCGCCGATCTCAACACCGAGCTCGATACCGTTGGCGGTCGCCACCAGGCGGAGGTAGTCGTCCTGTGTGCCGTTGCCCATCGAGGCACCGAGGTACTGTCCGGCGCTCGGGGTGACCCCGGCGAACGGGGCCGCGACCCGGACGAGGCTTTCGAACGGGTTGACTTGCTCGGTTACGCCGAGCTGGAACCCGTACTCACCGGTGTTGGCGGCTCCCTCGGCCGTGCCGGCCGGAGCTGCGTCGATGGTGATGACGCCGGCTGCGCCGCCGATGGTCATGGCGAACGGATCGAACAGGTCGAGGTAGTCGGTGCCGTTGGTGCGCAGGCCGGTGAAGCCCAGCTCCAGGATGCCGCCGGCCGGCGGGCTGTTGTTCTCCCACTCGAGCACGACCGGAAGCGAGGTCGCGGTGCCATTGGAGGCGTCGACCGCGAAGGGGTCGACGTCGTCGTTCACGCCGTCGTTGTCGTCATCGGGGTCGACCAGGTCGGATTCGAAATCGCCGTCGTTGTCGGGCGGCACATCAGCCCCCGAGCACGGGTCGGTGCTGTTGAGGATCTCATCGGCGTTGTCGAAGCCGTCGCCGTCCTCGTCGAGCAGCGGATCGTTGGCCCCGGTGCAATTGCCGGTGTTGCCGTCGTAGTCGTTGGGCTCGAACACCGCGATGCCGTTGTTGGTGAATTCGGTGACCCAGATCGTGCCGGGGAACGGCCCGGTGTCGCCGATGACGTCGAGGCCGAGATGGCGGCCATTGAGATTGGAGAACAGCGTGGTGTTGGAGGTCACGCTCTGGCCATCGGGCGAGAGCTCGAGGCGGTAGACGGCGGGCGGGTTGAGCCCGACCGCGATCAGGTCGCCGATCATCTCGCCGCCGAAGTTGTCGGCGGTGTACTCACCGAGACCGTTGGTCGACACCGGGAAGGTGGTCATGTGGCCGTCGAAGTTGCCCGACACCGGCTGCTGATCGCATTCGATCGGGTTGGCCGCGGGCACCGCAGCGGCCCATGGCGTCGCCGTAGGGTTGCCCCGCAACACGTTCGGATGGCCGCCGTAGGTACCGGCCACCGTGATGTTGTGGAGTTGATCGTCTTCGGTGAAGCCCGGTTCCTGAATGGCGTTGGTGCAGTTGCCGGCCGGGCCCTCGTTCTGCGGCACGTCGCCCCAGCCCGAGTTCGAACCGTTGTCGACCGTGTAGAGCTGACCGGACTGGGTCAGCACGACGTCGTAGGGGTTACGGTAACCCGGGGCATGAACCTGGACCGGGCCGCCGGGCACGATCATCGCCTGGTTGTCGCCGCTTTGACCGCCCCACGGCAGCGTGGTGCTGGCCAACGTCGGGATGTCGTACGTGGTGCTGCCGATGGCGTCGAGGTCGACCGACAGGACGGCGGCCGACAGGGCGTACTCGGGCAGTTCGGCGAAGTTGTTCGACGGAGCGCCGAGGTTGGTGTTGCCGCCTTGTGCCACGTAGAGCGTGTTGGTCGCGGTGTCGATCTCCATGCCGTTGGCCGAGTGGTTCTCCTCGGAGCGGGGCAGGCCCCGCACCAGTTCGAGGTGATCCCACGATGCGCCGTTCCAGGTCAGCCGGCTGATGATGCCCGAGTTGGTGTCGAGGTTGAGATCTTCGCCGGTGCTGCCGCCGCCGATACGAGGATCGCTCGACGCCACGTAGATCACCGGGTTGGCTGCGGTACCCGCGACCTTGATGCCGGTGGCCAGACGGTCCGAGACAGCGGCGTTGAGCGTGCCGTCGTCGTCGTGATTCGGGAGATTCTTGACGAGGTCGATCGTCTCGCTCGCGGTGACGGTGTAATCGTCGACGCCGTTGCGGGCGATCGTCAGGACCTTGATGTCGCCGTCGAGTTCGAGCACGTAGAGGCGGTCGTCGGGCCCGAACTGCATCGCGGTCGGCTTCTGCACCCCCGCGTTCTGCAGTGAACTGGCGCTGAACCCCACCGGGGCCATCGCGGCCGCGGGCGTAGCGGTGGCCAGGCCCAGCCCCGCGGCAAAGAGCATCGACGCCGAGAGCATGGCGACCAGCTTCTTGAAGACGTAGTGAGTGTTCATGGTTCGTGTTCCTTGGTTGGCCTCAGTAGCGATCGAGGAAGTCACGGGCCCAGGCCAAGGCCTGCTCCGTGCGATCGCGATCGAGGTAAATGTCCAGTTCCTGGTTTTCGGTATTCGTGCGGGAGCGCATGCGCGCGATGGCGGCCTCGGTGAAGACGTCATCGCCTTCATCCGCGGCGGTGACCCCGACGTAGTGGGATGTCGACGAGGTCAGAACGTGAAAGTGCTCGAGCATGAATTGCGAGCCGATGATCTCGATGGCGCCGGCCCACGACGGCAAGAACACGCCGTTGGCCAGACCTGCACCATGGGGCCCGAGGAACAGCGCGGCGTCGCGGAGTTCGTGGGCGACCTCGCGAACCGAGACCTTCTCGGGTTCGAGCCAAACCGCGTCGTAGTCGCCGAGGAATGCATCGAGTTGGTCGTGCGGCACGATCTTTCGGCGGTACGCCTTCTGCCGGCTCAGGTACGCGACCTTGGGCCGGGCCGGACGATTCTCGGGATCGCCGCCGATCCCGAAGAGGGAACGGACCATGGCGCGCGCCCAATCGGGGGTGAACTTGCTCTTCTCGGTCGCCCGCGGATACGTGGGCACCACCAACCGGTCGGCGTGGATGGGACCGGTCGAACCATCGACATGCTTGATCTGCTCATCGCGGTAGCCCATGGCACGGAGGGTCTCGAACTCGTACCCGAACTTCTGACCGTTCACCAGGACGTGATCGACCTGGTCGGGGCCGAAGCCGGCAACGCGCGCCGCCTCGATCCGAGGCAGAAGGTCGTAGAGCCAATGGCTGAACATCACCGCACCGGGGGTGCGCACCATCAGGGCGGTTCCCCGGAGCTTCTCGGTCTCGATGTCATGGAACAGCGGCGCGAGGTAGGGCGCTCGGGTGACGTACGGCAGGTACCGGCCCTCGGCGTCGAGCACGACCTCGCTGCGAGCCGACCCGACGGCGAGACCATCCTCGACCGAGTAGACCCACATCTCGGGAGCAGCCGACGATGCCCGTTTGAACGGGTTGGGCAGGCCGACGTCGCTGAAGATCGTGAAGTTGGTCGGCTGCGGGAGATCGACGGCGTCGTGGGTCTTCTGGGCGTCGAATCGGTCGGACATCCCCACATCGGGCAGGAGATCGATCGCCAGCTCGGGCAGTGACCGATCGTCGTCGCGCTCGTCGGTGGCCAGCATCGAGCGGACCTCTTCGGCACCGAAGGTATGCGGCCATTTCAGGACGAGTTCGCGAGCGCGATCGATCCGGCCTTGCCGCACGGCATCGTTCAGCTCGAGTATTCCCACGTCGCCCTAACCCGCTTTGGCGCTCCGCCCAGAGCTCCAGTTGGTTTTTCCGCCTTCTGGGCTTTGGACCCTCGAGGGCCGTCCACCCGCGTCTCACCGTAGCAACGACACCGACCTGACGCCACTGTAAGTGGGAAAAACCCGCTAATCGTCGTCGATGATGATGATGAGGCCCAAACCGAAAAACGCGGTGTCCAAAATGGCGTTCGGTGAAGGATTTGTGAAAGATACGATGCCCCACTCGCCGTAGAGCAACGGCGGTTCGTCCAGCGTGTCGCCGAGCACCTCGACCGGCACCGTCCCCCCGGTCTCGCCGACATCGATCGTGAGGGTGCCCGAGGCTGCGATGTAGTCGGCGCCGCTGATCGCCACCGCCGGATTGGCCGGGAGGTCGACCGTCGTCCAGTCGATCGTGATCGGGGAGACGGCCGGCTTGTCGAGCTCGACGTAGACGTCGACGATTTGCGACCCGGTGTCGCCTTCAGGGTTCACGACGACGCCGTAGGGATGGATGATGGGCCGGTCGTCGCTCGGGTCGCAGGCGTCGCCCAACCCGTCCTCGTCGACGTCAGCCTGGTCGGCGTTGGGTTCGCCCGGGCAGTTGTCGATCACGTTCGGCACGCCGTCGCCGTCGATGTCGAGCGGGTCGTAGATCGAGAAGTTGACCACGCCGGCCGGTGACGCGTTGCCGGCCCGATCGACCGCGCGGGCCTCGATCCGGTAGTCGCCGATCGGCGCTGCCGGGTAGGTGAATGACCAGGTGACGGTCTGGTTGGAGCCCCCGACCGAGGGATCGACAATGAACTCGTGGACCACGCTGGCGAAGCTGCCGTCGGCTTGCATCCACAAACCGCCGGCGGTGTCCTTCAAGCGAAGCTTCACTCGATCGACGCGGACGTCGTCGACCGCGGTGCCGTCGACGGTCACCGGTGATTCGACCAGTTGCGACTCCACGGGATCGTCGACGGTGACCGACGGCGCGAGTACGTCGGTCTGACCGCCGAAGTCGAAGAAGCCCATCCGGCCGACATAGCTGCCGTTGGAGAAGTTGCCATCGTGGCCGAACAGGAGGCCGCGTTCGGTGACGGTCAGCGATTCGACGCCGTGAAACGAATCGCTACCCGGATCCCAATCGAGCGGGGTGCCGTCGGCGGGATCGAGGGCAGCCATCTGCCAGCGCCATGCACCCTGGGGGTAGCCGTCGCCGCTGCATTGCTTGTCGTCACGACCATCGGGGTTGGTGGGGCCCGGACCGGGCTGGATGCGGCAGAAGTGCCCCCCGGCGTACACCGCATTGTTGGAGATCGCGACCGAGTAGACCGAATCGCGCATCTCGTGGATCCAGATCGGCTGGGTATCGGCGCCGCCCGTCATGGGGAAGGCCAGGACCATGTCGTGCCATGGAGGGTTGTTGCCGATGGTGGTGCCCATGGCGAAGAAGGTGCCGTCGGGCGACATGTCGGCATCGGTCGGCAGGGCGCCGTACGGCGCTCCGTCGAAGAAGCCGTTGATCTCCCATGAGGTCAGGAACGGCGTAGCCGGATTGCTGATGTCGAAGATCGCAGCGCCCAGGCGCTGGTTGTTGTCGATGGAGTCGGCGGAGTGGACGACCAACAACCGGTTGCCATCATTGGTGATCTCGAGGTGTTTGATGTTCTGCCCGCCCGAGTAACCCGGAGAACCCTCGCCGGTGTAGTCGAAGTCGAACGCAGTGTTCGGAACGCCGGTGACCGGATCGACGTCGGCGACGCGGTGGATCTGCTGGCCCTTGATCCACGAGAAGGCACCGCCGACGAACAGACGACCCTGCTCGAGATCGATGGCTTGCACCTTGCCGGTCGCATTGGCGACGAAACTGGTGAGCGACCCGTCGACCAACGACAGTTGGGCCAGGCGATTACGGAAGACCCCGTTGACCAGTGTGAACTCGCCGCCGACGAAGATGCGATCGACCTCGACGGCTTCGGAGACGGCGAGCACCGGTCCGTTCAGCACCGGCCGGAACTCGTCGATGAACTCTCCGCTGTCGATGTCGAACGCAGCCAGGTACGGCTGACTGAACGTGGAGCCGTCGTTGTTCTCGATCGTGGTGAAATCGCCGCCCACGACGATGTAGGTGCCCACGACCGCAACGTCGGCCACGGACCCATCGATGATCCGGGGGAAATCGACGCGGGGCGTCTCCGGGACGAGCGTCGGGTGCGGCACCGGTAGATCGTCGGCGCCGCTGGGCGCGGGCGAGACCCAGGCCAGGGCGGCCACGAGGGCCAGGACAACGATGATGCGCAACCGGTGATGCATCCGGCGGGCCCTCTCGTGGGGAAGGGAATGGGCTTTGGACGGGACGGCGCCGACTCCCGCTGACCCAGCGCGCTCTTTTTCACGATATTCCCTACGGTCCGCGTTTACCACTTCGGTCAGGCCCCGAGCAGGAGGAACAGGCCCACGACGGTGTACAAGACCATCACGCCGAGCATCGGATACTGCGACTTGATCGCCAGCGGGTGCTTCCAACGCTCGATGGCTCGATCATGAGCCACCGCAACCCCGAACACGTGGCCGATGGCGATGGACACCGTCTGCACCCAGGCAATCGCCGTGGTCGAGATCACGCTGTAGTCGATGTCGCGATCGGCGGTGCCGAAGATGTCCGCGCCGCGCCCGAACGGGTCGCTGAGCAGGGCGAACAACGCCTGGCCCTCGAGGATGAACAGGCTGAAGTAGTGCGCCACGGCATAGGCCGCTGCGATCGGCACGAGCGAAGGCCCGAACCGGTCACTGAGTTCGCCGAACGAATCGCCGGTGATCCGGGCCATCAACGCGATCGCGATGCCGTACGCCAAGGCGACCACACCAATCACGATGATCAGCCCGATCGTCGACACGATCGTGTACTCCCAGCCCGTTCGGTTGCCACGGATCTCGAGCCACCACGAGCTGCGGGTGAACCCGTCGAACGACGTCGATCCCAGCACGATCAGGATGAACGGAACGGTGCCGCGCCGCATATCGAGTCGAGCGAGGCCCGCCATCGGCAGCCGGAATCGGAGTACCCCTTCATCGTCGCGATACATCGGTGCCATCGCGGCGAGCTTCGAGAAGAGCACACCGAAACCTTCCGACGTGCGGGCCCACCCCCGACCGAAGACGGAGGCCCCCATCAACACGATGACGCTGTACATCGTGAGAAACACCGCGATCGAGCGAGGCGAATCGGGCGAGTGGTACGCCAGCTCCAGCCACAGAAACGAGAAGATCGCGATCGCGGCGGGCCAGTGGGTAGCTTCGCCATGCGTCGCCGGTGACAGCTCGGTTCTCGTGATCCGGGCCCGGACCCAGGCTCCGGCGTGGGCGAGGGTCCACAACGGGTTGCAAGCCCGCCACACGTCGCCGAACAGGAACGACGCGATCTGCATGCCGACCCAGAACGTGATGAAGAGGGCCACCGGCGCCAGGTTCTCGTCGCCGGCCTCTGTGCCGAACCAGGCTGCGGCCAGCGTGAGACCGAAGGCGACCAGACCGAACACCCGCCCAATCGCCACACCGGGCGAGCCGAAGTCCCGCAGCGGCGCGGGCATCGCCGAACCGGTCGACGCATCGGCCAGCCGCGGTTCGGACCAGAACGCGCCGAGGGCCACGAAGGAGATCGCCACCGCGAAGCCGGCGGCCCACGCCAACTGCCAAGCCGGCAGGGGCAGATCGATTCGCCCGCCGACACCGTGGGCCGCGGCCGGCGAGGCCAGGACCGCGACGAGTGAGACGGAAGCGATCAGGCCGAGCCCGGCCCGGCGCGACACGCGCCGAGCCCGCTGGCTCACGACACCTCCAGCTGTACCAACAACACGCCGGCTTCCTCGAGTTCGATCTCGAACACACCGGGCACGAGGGCATCGAAGGTCAGCTCGCCCGCACCATCCTCCAGGGGCACGAACAGGTCGTAGCCGTGGATGTGCACCGCGTCTTCGATATCGCCGGTGACCACGACCTTCACGACGTCACCGAGCGACACTTTGTCGCGGCGCGGCCCGCCGGCCAGCTCGCCGTTCACGAGGTCGAGGGCCACGACGGTGTCGGCCCCATCGGCGCTCACGGCGGTCGTGGGAGACGGCGAGTCGGCCGGCGTCCTCGAACCGGACTCCCCGCTCGAACCACACGCGGCCGCGCCGAGGAGCGCCATCGCAAC
Organism: Acidimicrobiales bacterium; assembly: GCA_013002375.1. GTDB lineage: Bacteria > Actinomycetota > Acidimicrobiia > Acidimicrobiales > SHLQ01 > JABDJW01. The sequence goes on from JABDJW010000128.1 coordinate 15,218, forward strand.
CAGGACCGACGAGACGGGCCGGGTCATGACGACTCGACCGTGATCATGCTGGAGATCTCGACCGGTTCGCCGTCGATCACGTACGGCCGATGGTCGTTCGTGTAGGCGGCCACCGTGATCTCGACCTCGCCGTCAGGCAGGGTCATGATGTGCATGTCGGGGCCGTAGAGCCGCGCCAGCTTGGTGCCGTTGACCAGGACGTGCAGGTGACCCTCGCCGTCGACGTGATCGCCCGAGGCGTTTTCGGGGCTGAGGGTGAGTCCCTCCCAGTCCACGCTGAGATTCCACCCCTTCTTGGGATCGACATCGGTACCGATGAACGTCAACAACATGTCGTCGCCGGCCTCTTGGGTTTCGACGTCGCCATGGCCGTGATCGTCGTGTTCGTGGTCGGGGACGTCGAGCGTCGCCATCGCGGTCAGCACCTCACCATCGACCGCGAGCGGACTGTGGTTGTTCGCCGACAGCTCCACCATGAAGGTGTGCTCGATCCCTCCTTCGACGCCGGCCACGAGGACCCAGTCGTTGTAGAAGCGCATCCGCCGTTCGCCATCCACATAGAGGTGATAGTGGCCCTTGCCGTCGACGTGATCGGTCGACGCCAACTCGGGGGCAACCTCGAAGTCGGTGGTGCTCACATGGACGTTCACACCACCGGCAGGATCGGGATAGACCTCGAGCCCAACGGTGGGGGCCGGGCCCACGATGTCGATGGGCTCGGCATGCTCCATCTCATGGGCCATGTCGTCGTCGTGCAATTCGTCGTCGTGCATGTCGTCGTCGTGCATGTCGTCGTCGTCGTGCATGTCGTCGCCGTGATCGTCACCGTGTTCGGCGTCGCCATCGGCGGCTTGTCCGGCCGCGAGCGTGGTTTCGGTCGTGGTCGGGGGGTCGGAGCCACACGCGGCCGCCAGTACGGCCAAGGTGGCGAAGAGCGCGAGGACACGCGCTCGGATGGGAGTTTTCATTCGTGGGGGTTCCTCTCAGAGATCGTTCGTGGACGCCAGCCGCGCATCGGCGACTGGCGGTTGGGTTATCGAACGAGCTCTGGCGGCCCCCGCCGCACGAGCGGTTGACGACGTACCGGCGCGACCCGCACCGGCACCGATTGCGCCACGACCCGAGCCCGCGCTTGCGGGATCGGCCAACCGTGGCCGGCCGCGACCCAGCCCGCAGCGCCGGCCGCCAGCAACCGCAGGCCGTCAGCGATCGACCGCAACAAGCCAATGGTGGCAGCACCGAGGCCGAGCCCGATCACCGTGGCCACGATGCCCGAGGCCGCTCGGCCGGGATCGGCCGACGAGGTGATGTCGACCATCAACGCTATGGCGCTGACCAGGACGACCGGCAGCAGTGCGAGCGCGAGCAGAAGCTGCCCGGTACTGGCGTGGTGCCGATGGCCGTTCACGGCGACCAGTGTAGAGCGGCCGCGGCGCCGCCAACCATCGGGCCCGTCACACCGAATCCGGGGGCGGCAGCACGGCGAAGCTGCTGGTGGCCGAGGCCACCAGTCGGCCGTCGGCGTCGGTCGTCCTCGCCGACAGGTGCACCACCCGCCGGCCGGCCCGGATCACCGTGGCCTCAGCGGTGAGGCGGCCGGTTCGGGCCGACGCCAGGTAGCGAGTGTGCATCTCGATTGTGGCGCATCGATTGCCGGGGTCGATCGCTCCCATCGTGGCGCCGCCCATCGCAGTGTCCATCAATG
>JABDJW010000134.1 GCA_013002375.1 Acidimicrobiales bacterium
GTACTCGAGCGTCAGCTCGACCTGCGACTCGTCGAACTCGACGTTCATCGACTCGAGGGTGAACCCGCAGCGGTCGGCGGTCCACCAGATTTCGTCGAGCAGGCCACTCGGGTCGCCGAGCGGCCCGGTGCCGTACACCATGGCCCGCGGGTTCTGGAACCGCTGCCATCCGGTGGGTTCGTGGCGGCCGTCGTTGCCGAAGGTCGGTTCGAGGATGTACCCCTCGAGCTCGAGGCCGACCTTGACGTCGTAGCCGGCGGCCTTCCAGTCGGCGATGGCCTGCTTGAGCGCGTTGCGGCCGGAAACGGGATAGGGCTCCCCGTCGATCGTGAGGTCGCAGAGCGCGACGCCGGTGCGGGCGTCTTCCCATCCCGGCCGTAGCGTCGACTCCTCGACGAGCGCGTCGACGTCGCGGAGACCGGTCAACAGGTGGGCATGGGGCGCCGGAACCAGGTCGCGGTCGTAGGCCATGGCGAAGGTCGTGACGCAGAACCCGGTCGGCTTCGACCGGTTGCGGGCCGCGATGTACTTGCCGCGGGGCAGGCCGAGGTGGTCGGCCCACAGGACTCGGACGCGGTCGAACGGATGGTGCGGATCCCCAGGCACCCCGTCGAATCTAGTTGCAACGCTTCGGTGCCAGGCACCGAAGCGTTGCAACTCAGGGCTTGGGCAGGAAGCCGCCGCGGCGCTGGGGGAGCTTCATGTCGAGGATGCGGCCGGCGACGACGGTGCGCAGTATCTGGGCGGTCCCCCCGCCGATGGTGAACATGCGCACGTCGCGGTACATGCGCTCGAGCGGGTTGTTGCGTGAGTAGCCCGCCGCACCGAACATCTGGAGTGCGTCGCTGACGATGTCGATCGCGGCTTCGGCGGTGAAGATCTTGGCCTGCGCTGCGAGCGCGGGATCGGGAAAGGGACTGTTGTCGGGCCCGCGGGATTCGGCGGCCCGCCATGTCAGGCTGCGCGCTGCTTCGAGCTTGACCGACATGTCGGCGAGCATCCACTGCAGTCCTTGGAACTCGGCGATCGGCCTGCCGAATTGCTCCCGTTCTTTGACGAAGTCGAGTGCGAGCTCGTAGGCGCCGGCGGCCAGCCCGAGTCCGACGGTGCCGGCGCCGACCCGCTGGCTGTTGTAGGCGTTCATCAGGTCGCCAAACCCCTTGCGGAACCCCGACGGCGGGATCACGACCATGTCGGGCCCGACGACCATGTCCTCGAAGCCGACCTCCATCTCGGGGATGCCACGCAAGCCCATCGTCGGCTCTCGACGGCGGAAGACCAGTCCCTCGTTCTCGTCGCGAACGGCGAGGAAGCCACCGATGCCCTCTTCGTTGCCGTGCTCGTCGAAGACCCGGGCGAAGATCAGATGCAGGCGGGACACGCCGCCCCCGGTGATCCAGTGCTTGGTGCCGTTGAGGATGTACCGGTCGCCGTCACGCCTGGCCTCAGTCGTCATCTCGGTCGCGGCGCTGCCGGCCTCGGGCTCGGTGATGCAGATGGCCGGCTTGTCGCCGGCGAGCACCAACTCGGCCGCGAGCTTCTTCTGCTCGTCGGTGCCGTAGGCCATCACCGCGGAGATCGCGCCCATGTTGCACTCGACGGCGATGCGGCCGGTCACGCCGCAGGCCTTGGCCATCTCCTCGACCACCAGCACCGCGTCGAGGAAGCTCCGTCCGGGGCCGCCGTGCTCGGGCGGGATCGTCATGCCGCAGAAGCCGGCGTCGCGCAATGCATGCACATTGTCCCAGGGATACTCCTCGCTTCGATCGACCTCGGCGGCGCGGGGTGCGATCACCGTCTGGGCCAGCTCGCGCGCCCGGGACTGGATCGCCAACTGGTCGTCGGTCAACTGAAAACTCATCGTGATGATCCTCTCACGCTCACCTCGAGATGCTCGATGCCGTTGACGAAGTTCGATTCGACGAAGGTCGGCTCGCCGACGTCGAGCACGAGGCCCCGGTCGAGGATCTCCTCGACCAGGATTGCGATCTCGAGCCGGGCGAGCGATGCTCCCAGACAGAAGTGGGCGCCGCCGCCGCCGAACGCGACGTGGGCGGGCACCTGTGGTCGGTCAGCTCGAAAGGCAAGCGGCTCGTCGAACACCGTCTCGTCGAAGTTGGCGCCGGCGTACCACATGACGACCTTGTCGCCCGGAAGCAGGTCGGTGCCACCGAGGTGCGTCGGCGTGGTGACCGTGCGGCGGAAGTACAGGATCGCGGACGAGTATCGGATGACCTCGTCGGTGGCCGAAGCGACGAGGCCGCGTTCGCCACGTACCCGATCGAACTCGTCGCCGAACTGCTGCAGGTGGAGCGCCAGGTGGGCCATCGACGACCGGGTTGTCTCGTTGCCGGCGAAGATCATCAACCGGAAGAAGTTGGTGAACTCGTCGTCGGTGAGCCGTTCGCCGTCGATCTCGGCCTCGATCAGTCTGGTCACGAGATCATCGGCGGGTTCGGTTCGGCGTTGCTCGCCGAGGCGGCGGGCGTAGTCGCTCATGGCGTAGGCCGCCGGCGAGTTGAATGGCAGCAGTCGCAGGTCGATCGTGTTGCCGTAGGCCGTGGGCTCGAGCGGCTCGTTCGAGGTTCCGGCGACGAGGTGGTCGCTGAGCTCGATCATGTAGTCGTGGTCGGCTTCGGGCACGCCGAGCAGGTCACAGATCACGCCGATCGGGATCGGTGCGGCGACCGTGGTGATCCAGTCGCCGCCGCCCGCGGCCACCAGCTGATCGAGGCAGCGCTGCACCCGCTTCCGGACGGCAGCTTCGTAGGACTGCACATGTCGGGGTGTGAATGCGGCGCTGACCAGGCGTCGGAGCCGGGTGTGCACCGGAGGATCGAGGTCGATCATCGAGGCCCGGGCCGGCAGGGCGTCCTGGTCGATGTCGTAGATCTGGATGTGGCCCACCTCGCTCGAGAACACGTCGGTGTTGCGGCTGATCTCGACGACTTCGGCGTGCCGGGTCACCGACCAGAATCCCTTGCCGTGCACCAGGTGGTCCGGCGTCCAGCTCAGGGCGGAAGCCGCTCGCATCGCCGCGAACGCGTCGTGTGGGATGCCGTGTGCGAAGACGTTCGCATCGTGCAGGTCGACCGGCGCCAGCACCGGCTCGCCCCTGTTCACGCCCACCCCGCCGACCCGTCCAACCGATCTGAGGAGCTTTGGCGCCAGGGGGTGGCGCCGATCCTCCTCAGAATGGCGCGTCCACGATCTGAGGAGCTTTGGCGCCAGGGGGTGGCGCCGATCCTCCTCAGAATGGGGGGCGGCGCGGTGGGGATCACCTGAGAACCGGCTCCATGTCGACCGACGTGATGCCGTGCACGAAGTTCGACGGCGTGCGCACCGGTTCACCCAGCTGACGAAGGCCCATGCCTCGCTTGGCCATCTCACCGAAGAGCACCTCGAGCTCGAGTCGGGCGAGCCAGGCACCGAGGCAGAAGTGGGGTCCGGCGGCACCGAACGAGAGCTGCGGGTTCGGCGATCGGGTGACGTCGAACGCGAACGGGTCGTCGAAGACCGACTCGTCACGGTTGGCGCCGGCGTACCACATCACCACCTTGTCGCCGGCCGCGATCGACGTGCCGGCCAGTTCGGTGTCCTGGGTCGCGGTGCGGCGCATGTGCAGAACCGGCGTTGCCCAGCGGATGACCTCTTCGGTCATCGCGTTGAGCGGGAAGTTCGGCTCGACGAGCCTGCGCAGCTCCTCGGGATGGTCGGCGAAGGCCATCGCACCGTGGCTGATCGCGGTGCGGGTCGTCTCGTTGCCGGCGAACACCAGCAGCTGGAACATGTTCTTGAACTCGTCGTGGGACATCTTCTCGCCCTCGGCCTCGGCTTGGACCAGGGCGGTGACGATGTCGTCGCGCGGATCGTCGCGGCGCAGCTCGCGCAGCCGCAAGCCGTACTCGAACAACGCGTGGCTCGCTGGACTGCCGAACGGCAACAACCGCAGCTCGGTCGTGTTGCCGAACGCGTCGGGCGCCAGCGATTGTTCTTCCCCGGTGCCCTCGACCAGGTAGTTCGACAGCTCGACCAGGTAGTCCGCGTCCTCGACCGGGACCCCGAGAATCGTCAGGATGACTCGGATCGGCAAGGGTGCCGCGACCATTTCGACCCAGTCGCCGCCACCAGCGGCCTCGAACTCGTCGAGCAGCTCGATCGCGATCTGCCGGGTGAGTTCTTCCCAGGTTCGGATCGCCTTGGGCGTGAAGGTGCCCGAGACGAGCCGGCGCAAGCGCGTGTGGTCGGGATGGTCGGTGTCGATCAATCCGCGCCGAGCCTCGAGCGCATCGGCTTCGAGGTCCCAGAGATTGGTGTGGCCGATCGCGGACGAGAAGCGCTCGGGTGACTTCGAGATTTCCCTGACGTCGGCATGGCGCGTGACGGCCCAGAAGCCGCCGGCACCCGACACCCGGTCGACGTATGGATGCCACACCAACCCCGGCGTCGCCCGCATCTCGGCGAACCGATCGTGGGGGATGCCCTCGAGATAGAGCGATGGAGTGGTGACGTCAGGGGTCATGAGTGTTCGAGGTAGCGGGCCCGCTCCCAGTCATTGACGTCGTCGACGTCGGGGCTGTTCTCGGCCTTCAAGGCGACCTCGGCCGTGGCGATGCTCAGGTAGCTCTCGGAGAACATCTCGCCGAGCTCGGCGGCGAGCGCGCTTCCTTCGAAGGCTGCGACGACACCGGCGATGTCGGTCGGCAGAGGCTCGGTTTCGCCGGGATTGGTGTACATGTCGCCCAGACACATCGGGCCGGGATCGATCTCACGGTTGAGGCCGTCTGCCCCGGCGGCGAGCACTCCGGCGATGAGCAGATAGGCGTTGGCGTCGGCACCGGCCGAGCGGAACTCGACCCGGTTGCCTTGGAAGTCCGGCTCGGCGATGCAACGGGCCATGACCGTGCGGTTGTCGAGGCCCCAGTGCACATGGGTCGGCGCGAAGGTGTACGGCCGGACCCGTCGGGGACCGTTCAGCGTCGGCATTCCGAGCAGGGTGAGCGCCTGGGCGTGCTCGACGATGCCGCCCAGCCAGTTGCTCATGAGCGGGTTGGGAGCACCGTCGCTGTCGGCGAAGGCGTTCGTGCCGTCGGCGCGCAGGCTGGTGTGCACGTGCATGCCGTTGCCGGACTGCTCGGTCCACGGCTTGGGCATGAACGTCGCCCGCAGCCCGTTCTGCACCGCGACCTGCTTGACGATCGACTTGAACAGCACCGTGTTGTCGGCGCAGGTCATGGCGTCGTCATAGGCGATGTTGATCTCGATCTGGCCCGGTCCGTACTCGGCGTTCGATGACTCGACGTCCATGCCGGCGCCGATGAGTGCCGAACGCATGTCGGCGATGACGTCCTCGAGCTCGACCGCATCGGTGAGCGAGCTGTACTGGATGTGGCTCTGCACCGGCTCCCACTCAGGTGTGCACAGGTAGAACTCGAGCTCGGTGGCGACGACGGGATCGAGGCCGCGTTCGGTGCACTTGGCGATCTGGTTGGCCAGCACCGTGCGGGGTGCGAGCTGATGGGGCTCACCGTGCGGGTCGAAGGCGTCGGCGAAGACGATGGCGTAGCCGGGTCGATGCGTGAGGATGCGGCCGGTGCCGACGTCGGGCATCAGCCGGCAGTCGAGGTAGCCCGAGTCCATGTTGACGAAGGGGTTGTCCGGCAGGTCGTTCTCGATGTCGAAGACGAACATCGCGTCGGCGATGCTGACGCCCGTCTCGACCGTGCTGCGGAAGAACCGCTCGACCGGCACTCGTTTTCCGCGCAGGTGGCCTTGGGTGTCGGGCGCGGCGACTTCGACCGTGTGTACCCCGTGGGCCCCGCAGCGCTCCTGGAACTCCGACAATGCTTCTGACGACGAGGTTTGGGTCATGGCTGGCCTCCCTGGCATCCCCCTGATGGCGCCACGAAACTAGTTCGGTACCAAACTAAGTGGCAAGGGCGCCCCGGATGAACCGGGGCGCCCGTGGCACGGTGTCAGGTTGTCGGAGGTCGGCCGGGCTCAGGCGCCGCCGTGGTCGTCATGGCCTCCGGCGGCATCGCCGCTGTCATGGATGACGTCCTCGACGTCGGTGGGTCCACCGGTCGTGGCCACGACGTTGCGCCAGTTGGTCGGCTCGATCGGATTCTCCGTCGGGTCGAAGTCGGGGTTCTCCTCGACGACGAGTGCGGTCAC
>JABDJW010000151.1 GCA_013002375.1 Acidimicrobiales bacterium
GTCGACACCGGGTTGTTCGAGGACGTGGCGACCGTCCAAGCCCTGGTCGACGGTGTCGACGGTGCCAACATCGCCGAGTTGTTGGCCGGGCCCGTGCCCCAAGAAGGGGTCGATGCCCTCACCCGTCTCTTGCGCGACCTCGGTCCGCTGATCAACCCTGAACTCTTCGAGCTGCTGGCCAACTCACCCGATCCCGTCTTTCACGCCACCGACATCATCGAGGGTTTGCAGAAGGGTTTGCAGTTCATCGTCGACGATCCCAAGGTCTTCCTCCGCACGTCGGTGATCAACTTCGACGAGTTCGCGTTGCTGTTCGGCCGCTTCGGGTCCTTCTATGCCGCCTACGGCCCGGCCGATCGGGCCGGCGTGGCGGCCTGGCTCGATGCGTGCGCCGTGCCCGGCCTTGGTCACACCTGGGAGGAAGTCGCCGCCCTTCCCGGCACCGAGGGCCGCACCTGCGGCGAGACGTTCGGTGATCTCTTCAATGCCTACCGCGAAGCGTTCGCCACCGAGGGCGGACCGAACCGGGCCGACGATCCGGTTGGCCGGTATCTGCCGTCGTTCGGTGTCACCGGCGTGCTCACCGGCGATGCCATCACCCAGTGGGAGGCCGCTCGTGTCGCGTGGATCGCAGCCGACCCGATTCCGTTCGAGCCCGACTTCAGCGACATCGGCGTCGGCTACTGGGGTCAGGAACACGAACTCGCCCTGATGGCCCGCCAGCTCGACCGGCGCTACGACGATCTGATCAGCGACCAGTTCGTCCCGCTCGGCTCGGCGTCGTGGCGCGAGGTGCTCTCGTCGTCGCCGGCCGAACCGGGTTTCTCGCCCGCCGTGCCGCTCAGCAGCGGGTTCGTTTCCGTGGGCGGCTGGGCCGATCCGCTCCGGGTCACCCCTCTCAAGGTGCTGCGGCCCCGGCAATCGATCACGATCAACCGGCTCGGTGGTGTCGGTGGTTTCACCGAGGCCGTGACCCGCCTGCTCAACGCCTCCGATGCCGACGTCGCGGCCTTGTATTCGACCACCGATCCGGCCAGCTCGTTCTACGTCGGCTTGTCCGAAGTCGACGGCGTGTGGTGCACCGACTGGGACGGCCAGGGCGGCGACCCGAATCTGTTGTTCAACGACGCGTACGACTCGCCGCTGATCACCGATTCGCGTCGGCTACTACGGCCCCGGTACGGCTACGCCAATGTCGGGCCGGGCTACGACATCGGCGGGTGTACTCCGGGCACGCCGGTCGGCGTCGCCGACGCGGGAGCAGCGCCGACCCGCTGAGACCGGCTTCGCACGCCACTGCTACCCTGCGGCTCGTGACTGACCGGCCGTGGATCATGCGTACGTACTCGGGTCACTCGTCGGCCGCGGCGTCGAACGAGCTGTACCGGACCAATCTGGCCAAGGGGCAGACCGGTCTCTCCATCGCCTTCGACTTGCCCACCCAGATCGGCTACGACCCCGATCATCCACTGGCCCGCGGCGAGGTCGGCAAGGTCGGGGTTCCGGTGAGCCACCTGGGCGACATGGCCACGCTGCTCGACGGCATCCCCGTCGATTCGATGAACACGTCGATGACCATCAACGCTCCGGCCGCTTGGCTGCTGGCGCTCTACGTGGCCCACGCCGAAACCCAAGGCGTCGACCGCGCCGCGCTGCGCGGCACGGTGCAAAACGACATCGTGAAGGAATACCTCAGCCGCGGTACATACATTTTCCCGCCCGAACCGTCGCGCCGCCTGATCGTCGACGCCATGGCCTTCTGTGCCGACCAGGTGCCGAAATGGAACCCGATCAACGTGTGCTCGTACCACCTGCAAGAAGCCGGCGCGACGCCGGTGCAGGAGATCTCGATCGCGCTGGCCACCGCGGTCGACATACTCGATGCCGTGCGCGATTCGGGCCAAGTGCCGCCCGAGCAGTTCGAGGCCGTCGTCGGGTCGGTGTCGTTCTTCGTGAACGCCGGCATCCGCTTCATCGAGGAGATCTGCAAGCTGCGGGCGTTTACCGAGATGTGGCAGACGATCACGGCCGAGCGCTACGGCGTCGCCGATCCCAAGATGCGCCGCTTCCGCTACGGCGTGCAGGTGAATTCACTCGGTCTCACCGCCGAGCAGCCCGAGAACAACATGCACCGGATCGCACTCGAACTCCTGGCCGTCACCTTGTCGAAGGACGCCCGGGCCCGATCGATTCAGCTTCCGGCCTGGAACGAAGCCTTGGGGCTGCCGCGGCCGTGGGATCAGCAATGGTCGTTGCGCCTCCAGCAGATCCTGGCCCACGAGAGCGATCTGCTCGAGTACGAGGACATCTTCGCCGGCTCGCACGTGGTCGAGGGCCGAACCGCCGAATTGGTGCAAGCCGCCACCGTCGAACTCGATGCCATCGTCGACGCCGGCGGTGCGTTCGCGTCGATCGACGAACTCAAGGGTCGGTTGGTGGCTTCCCACGCCCAGCGGCGGGGACGGATCGAGGCGGGTGATCTGACCGTCGTCGGTGTGAATTCGTTCACCGAGTCCGAGGAATCGCCCCTGGGGGGCGCGTCGAGCATCTTGCGGCCCGACCCGGCGGTCGAGGCCTCGGCCGTCGAGGCCATCGAGCGATGGCGGGTCGATCGCGATCAAGCGGCGGTCGACGGGGCTCTGGCCGACCTGCGGGCCGCGGCGGAATCGGGCGCCAACGTCATGCCGGCGTCGATCGCACTGGCCCACGCCGGTGGAACGACCGGCGAGTGGGCCGGAGCCTTGCGCGAGGTCTTCGGCGAGTATCGCGGGCCGACCGGCGTGGCCGCGGCGGTCGGAGCCCGGGCCATCACCCCTGGTTTCGCCGATGTCATCGAACGCACATCGAACGCTGCCGGCGGACCGCCCCGCATCCTGATCGGCAAGCCCGGGCTCGACGGCCACAGCAACGGTGCAGAACAGATCGCGGTGGCCGGCCGAGATGCCGGCATGGAGGTGATCTACGGCGGTATCCGGATGACGCCGGATCACATCGCCCGCATCGCCCGCGACGAAGACGTCGATCTGATCGGCTTGTCGGTTCTTTCGGGTAGCCACCTCCAGCTGATCGCCGACACGGTCCAAGAACTGCGGAAGCACGACGTCGATGCTCCCCTGGTCGTCGGCGGCATCCTGCCCGAGGCCGACCACGCCGAGCTGTACGACCTCGGGGTGGCGCGGATCTACACGCCGACCGATTTCGATCTGACCACCATCGTCAGCGACATGGCCGAGTTGGCGCTCGCCAACCGGTGAAGCCCGGTCGCGGCTAGACGCCGTCGACCTTGGCCGCGGCGAGCCGCATGGTGAGCCACGGCTTGCGTCCGTAGGCGATCGCCTTGCCCAGCAACGCCGCCTTGAACTGGTTCTGCCGGCCGAGCGACACCAACAGGAACGACACCGGATCGAGGCTCATCCGACAGTCCGCCTTGTCGGGGCGACCTTCGGTGACGGTCATCTTCCGATCGGCCACCAGATAGGTGTAGTCGCCACCCCCGCGGATCTTGATCCCGTAGGTTCCCCCGCATTTGGACAGCTTGTCGGGGTCGAGAAAGGCGGGCGTCAGCATCATCTGCTGGATCAGGATGAACCTGGCCTGGCGGTCTCCGATCTCGGGTGGCCGGCCGGTGAGCGCGCCCAGATCCTGACCGTGGAGCAGGAGTTCGGCGAGGAAGCTGGCCGCGACGAGGGCACCGGTGGTGACTTGGTTGTAGAGGTTTTGCGGGGCGTTCGGACCCTCGTCGGCGTCGGCCAGAATGTCCTCGGCCGCTTCTTCGACCAGCGTGGCCAGCGCCGTCGGGTCGGTCTCGGTGATGTGGTTGCGGGCCGCTCGCGAGTACTCGGGCCACGATTCGGGCCGGTCGAACGGCTCGGTCATCTCCCTGTGATCGCGATACAGGTCAGGTAGCGACACGATGTGGCGGGCCAATTCCGAAGCGCTCCATTCGAGGTTCGGCACCCGCACGCTGCCATCGGGCAGTGAGCGCAACTGATCGCCGAAGGCCCGCGCCGCATCGCGCACCTCGGCCTGGGCCCACTGCCATTCGCTGTCACTGACCTCGTACACCCGAACCCCCCCATCTATTCGTAGTCGAACCGGCCGGCCAGATCCCGCGTTGGGCGTACGAGCGGGCCTGGCTGACAACAGTGTGCGTCGCCGTCACGGCACGTGATAGTGAAGGGGATGGCCAAGGCTGGAGCTGCCGAGAAGAAGCTGCGCGACATCTGCCTGGGGTTTCCCGAGGCGGTCGAGAAGCAGACCTGGGGCCATCCGACGTTTCGGGTCAACGACAAGATCTTCGTCGGCTGCGGCGAGGACGACGAGGGCCGCTACACGATGTCGCTGAAAGCGGAGGCCGGCATGCAGGACGCGTTGCTCGGGGA